>DATDES010000045.1:0-4217 GCA_036522975.1 Burkholderiaceae bacterium
GGCACCGGTCTTCTGGCCCAGCGCGCCTTTGCCGATCAGCGCGGCCAGCACGGGTGGCGTGGCGTAGCTGGCAAAGAACGGATCGTCCGCGAGGTTGTCCTGCAGCGTCTTGATGACATGCGCCATCGTGTCCAGGCCTACCACGTCGGCGGTGCGGAACGTGCCGCTCGACGCGCGGCCGAGCTTCTTGCCGGTCAGGTCGTCGACCACGTCCACACTGAGACCGAACTGCTCGGCCTCCTGCATCGTCGCCAGCATGCCGGCGACGCCGACGCGGTTGGCGATGAAGTTCGGCGTGTCCTTCGCGCGTACGACGCTCTTGCCGAGGAAAGTCGTGACGAAGGCTTCGAGCTCGTCAAGCACGCGCGGTTCGGTGGTGGGCGTGTCGATCAGCTCGACCAGGGCCATGTAGCGCGGCGGGTTGAAGAAATGGATGCCGCAAAAGTGGGGCTTGATCGACGCGGGCAAGGCCGCCGACAGCTTGGTGATCGACAGGCCAGAGGTGTTCGACGCGACAAGGGTGTGTGCCGGCAGGTGTGGCGCGATCTTCGTGTACAGGTCGAGCTTCCAGTCCATGCGCTCGGCAATCGCCTCGATCACCAGGTCGCACTCGCCGAGCAGGGCCAGGTGCTCCTCGTAGTTGGCCGGCTGGATCAGCGCGGCGTCCTCGGGTACACCGAGCGGCGCGGGCTTCAACTTCTTCAGGTTGTCGATCGCCTTCAGTGCGACAGCACTTTTCGCTCCTTCCTTTGCGGCCAGGTCGAACAGCACGACCGGCACCTTGCAGTTGACCAGATGGGCCGCGATCTGCGCGCCCATCACCCCGGCGCCGAGTACGGCAACCTTGCGAACCTGGAATCGACTCATTGACTTCTCCTGGGAATCAGAACAGGGCTTCTTCCATCGCCATCAGCGGCGCTGCACCGGCGCGCGCGCTGCGGATCAGCATGGCGGTTTCGGGCAGCAGCTTGGCGAAATAGAAGCGCGCGGTGGCCAGCTTGGCGGTGTAGAACGGATCGCCCGAATCCTTCTTTTCCAACGCGATCTTCGCCATGCGGGCAAACAGGTAGGCAAAGGCCAGGTGGCCGACGACGCGCAGGTAGTCGACCGCCGCGGCGCCCACCTCGTCGGCATTTCCGAAGGCCTTCATGCCGAGTTCGGTGGTCAGCTTGGTGACCTTGTCGCCGAGGTCGGCGAGCGGATTCACGAACTCCTGCATCGCCTCGTTCGTGCCCTCCTCCTCGATGAAGGTGGCGATGCGCTTTCCGAAGGCCTTCAGCTTCTTGCCGTTGTCGGCCAGCACCTTGCGCCCGAGCAGGTCGAGCGACTGGATCGTGTTGGTTCCTTCGTAGAGCATGTTGATACGCGCGTCGCGCACATACTGCTCCATGCCCCACTCGGCGATGTAGCCGTGACCTCCGAAGACTTGCATGCAGTGCGAGGTCGCGAGCCAGGCGTTGTCGGTGAAAAACGCCTTGACGATCGGCGTCAGCAGGGCCACTTCGTCGGCACAGGCCTGGCGCACGGCGTGGTCCGGGTGCTTCAGTTCGAGGTCGAGCAGCAGCACCGTAAGCATCGACAGCGCCCGGGCGCCCTCGGCATAGGCCCGCGCAGTCAGCAACATCTTGCGCACGTCGGGATGCACGATGATCGGATCGGCCGGCTTGTCGGGCGCCTTCGGCCCGGACAGGCTGCGCATCTGGATCCGGTCCTTGGCGTAGGCGACGGCGTTCTGGTAGGCCACCTCGGTCAGGCCGAGCGACTGGTTGCCCACACCCAGCCGCGCCGCATTCATCATCACGAACATCGCCGACAGGCCCTTGTTCGGCGCACCGACCAGCGACCCCACCGCGCCGTCCAGGTTCATCTGGCAGGTCGAGTTGCCGTGGATGCCCATCTTCTCTTCCAGCGCGCCGCAACTGATGCCGTTGCGCGCACCGAGCGTGCCGTCGGCATTGACTTTGAACTTGGGTACCGCAAAGAGCGAGATGCCCTTGCTGCCTTCGGGTGCGTCGGGCAGGCGCGCCAGCACCAGATGCACGATGTTCTCGGCCAGGTCGTGCTCGCCCGAGGAGATGAAGATCTTGCCGCCGCTGATCCGGTAGCTGCCGTCGGGCTGCGGCTCGGCCTTGCTGCGCAGCATCCCGAGGTCGGTGCCGCAATGGGGCTCGGTCAGGCACATCGTGCCGGTCCAGACCCCCGACGACAGCTTGGGCAGGTACAGCGTCTTCTGCTCCGGCGTGCCGTGCACGTGCAGGCATTCATAGGCGCCGTGGGACAAGCCGGGGTACATGGTCCAGGCCTGGTTGGCCGAGTTCAGCATCTCGTAGAAGCACTGGTTCATCAGGTGCGGCAGCCCCTGCCCGCCAAATGTCGGGTCGGTCGACAGCGCCGGCCAGCCGCCTTCGACGTACTTCGCATAGGCAGCCTTGAACCCTGCCGGCGTGTGCACCTCATGGGTCGCCGTGTCGAGGCGGCAGCCTTCCCGGTCGCCGATCTGGTTCAGCGGCAGCAGGACTTCAGCGGCGAACTTGCCGCCCTCCTCAAGCACCGCGTTGACGGTCTCGACATCGAGATCAGCGTGCGCCGGGATCTGATTGAGCTGCGGCACCGCGCCGAGCAACTCATGCAGGACGAACTGCATGTCGCGCAGCGGTGGGGTGTACTGGGCCATCGTGGACTCCGGTTCTCAGGCTGTGGATCTCGGGCTGCGCCGTGCCGGCGTGGTGTAGTGCGACAGCGTGTGCTCAAAGGCGCGCTGCGTCCGATCCAGCGCGCCGGGCAGTCGCAGGAAGCGCGCGTCGTGATGCAGGGCCAGGATCAGGCCGTGCAGCTCGAACAGCATCTGCGTCGCGTCGGTGTCACGTCGCAGGTGGCCCTGCTCGACCGCGAGGTGGATCGCGCGTTCGAGCGCGGCGTGCCAGGCCACCACCATCTCCGCCAGCGCATCGCGCACCGGGCCGGGCCGGTCGTCGAACTCGACCGCGCCGCTGATGTAGATGCACCCCGAATCGATCTCCACCGACACCCGCTTGACCCAGCGCTCGAACAGCGAGCGCAGGCGCGGCAGGCCGCGCGCTTCGCGCATGGCCGGGTAGAACACCTCTTCCTCGAACTTGGCGTGGTACTCGCGGATCACCGAGATCTGCAGTTCCTCGCGCGAACCGAAGTGCGCGAAGACGCCTGACTTGCTCATCTGGGTCACCTCGGCCAGCGCGCCGATCGACAGGCCCTCCAGGCCCATGTGCGAAGCCAGGCCCAAGGCCGCCTCGAGGATGGTCGCTCGCGTCTGCTGCCCCTTCTGCAGCGCGGTGCGGCGCGGGGCGTGGTCCAGGGTGTCGGTGTCGCTGCTCAAGATCTTGGGTCCCAGGCGGGCAGATAAATCGAACGATCGTTCTATTTTGCAGAACTGTTCGACCGGCGTGTACGGTGCGGACCCCTATTTCTAGGGTCGTGCGCCTACAAGCTCACACCTCTGCACGGCCCGAGAGCGGCGCACCGGGCGCGTCTACGATCCGGGGCTCAACAGCTGTTCAGCGGGGGACCGATAGATGAAAGTTTGCGTTGCGGGCCTAGGGGCCATCGGTGGTCTGATTGCGGCGCGGCTGGCCGCCGCCGGGCACGAGGTGTCGGCGTTGGCCCGCGGCGCCACGCTGAAAGCCGTGCGCGAGCGCGGCCTGGGCCTGACCACGGTGAACGGAGAGCGCACGCTGCATCGCATCGCCGTGGCGGCCGCCGCGGGCCAGCTGAACCCGCCCGACCTGCTCGTCATCGCCATGAAAGGCCAGGCCCTGGCTGCCGATGCGCGCGCGCTGGCGCCGCTGGTCGGCCCGCACACCCTGGTGCTGCCGGCCATGAACGGCGTGCCGTGGTGGTTCCTGGAGGACGTCGAGTTGGCCAGCGTCGACCCTCAAGGTCACATCGCAGCCACGCTGCCAAGGGCGCAGACCCTGGGCGCCGTGGTCCACCTGACCTGCCACAGCATCGCCCCTGGCGAGGTGCGCCACGGCTTCGGTGAGCGGATGATCGTCGGCGAGCCCGGCGGGGGCACGAGCGCACGCACCGACGCCGTCGTGGCCACGCTCGGCAGCGCCGGCTTCAAGGCCGAGGCCAGCGCCGACATCCGCCGCGAGATCTGGTTCAAGCTCTGGGGCAACATGACCATGAACCCGGTCAGCGCCCTCACTGGCGCGGCTTGCGACGCGATCCTCGACGAC
>DATDES010000046.1:0-5841 GCA_036522975.1 Burkholderiaceae bacterium
CTACAAGGTGCCCTGGACCAAGGCCGAGATCGCGCTGGCCAGCATCAAGGTCGAGGTCGAACTCGGCTTCGACGCCGCCACCGCGTTCAAGGAAACCCAGCGCTGCCTGAACTGCGACGTGCAGACCGTGTTCGCCGACAAGCTGTGCATCGAATGCGATGCCTGCGTCGACATCTGCCCGATGGACTGCATCAGCTTCGTCGAGGACGGCGACGAGGCCGACCTGCGCACGCGCCTGAGCGCGCCGGCCTCCAACCTGACGCAGGATCTCTACACCAGCCGACCGCTGAAGACCGCGCGCCTGATGGTCAAGGACGAGGACGTCTGCCTGCACTGCGGTCTGTGCGCCGAACGCTGCCCGACGGGGGCCTGGGACATGCAGAAGTTCCTGCTCCAGATGACGCATGCCGGGCCGGCGTGTCGTGACCAACCCAGGTCCGCACATGTCGTCATGGAGGTGACCGCGCCATGAAACGCCTGGAAGCCGTCAACGATTTCGTCGTCAAGTTTGCCAACGTCAATGGTTCGGGTTCAGCCTCGGCCAACGAACTCTTCGCCAAGGCGATCCTGCGCATGGGTGTGCCGGTCAGCCCGCGCAACATCTTCCCGAGCAACATCCAGGGTCTGCCGACCTGGTACGAAGTGCGGGTGTCCGAGCGCGGCTGGCTCGGCCGGCGCGGCGGCATCGACATGATGGTGGCGATGAACCCGCAGACCTGGGACCAGGATCTGCGCGAACTCGAACCCGGTGGCTACCTGTTCTACGACAGCACGCGGCCGCTGCCGGCGAGCGCGTTTCGCAGCGACATCAACGTCATCGGGATGCCGATGACGGCGATCTGCAACGCCACCTACAGCGACCCTCGCCAGCGCCAGCTGTTCAAGAACATCCTCTACATCGGCGCGCTGGCGCAGTTGATGGGCATCGAGCCTACCGTCATCGAGACGCTGTTTTCCGAGCAGTACAAGGGCAAGGAGAAGCTGCTCGCATCGAATGTGCAGGCGCTGCACCTGGGTCTGGACTTCGCGCGCGAGCACCTCGCCGCGCAGCCGGTCGGCCTGCAGGTGCTGCGGCGCGACCGCGTCGGCAACCGTATCTTCATCGACGGCAACGCCGCGGCCGCGCTGGGCTGCGTCTACGGCGGCGCCACCGTCTGCGCCTGGTACCCGATCACGCCGAGCTCGTCGGTCGCCGAGGCCTTCAGCGCCTATTGCCGGAAGTTCCGCCACGACCCCGAGACCGGCGCTGCGAAATATGCGATCGTGCAGGCCGAGGACGAGATCGCCTCGATCGGCATGGTTACCGGCGCGGGCTGGAACGGTGCCCGCGCCTTCACCGCCACCTCAGGCCCGGGCGTGAGCCTGATGACCGAGTTCATCGGCCTGGCCTATTTCGCCGAGATCCCGGTGACGATCATCAACGTGCAGCGCGGCGGCCCGTCGACCGGCATGCCCACGCGCACGCAACAGGCCGATATCCTGAGTTGCGCCTACGCTTCGCACGGCGACACGAAGCACGTGCTGCTGTTGCCCGAGGATCCGAAGGAGTGCTTCGACCATGCCGCAGCGGCGCTCGACCTGGCCGATCGCCTGCAGACGCCGGTATTCCTGATGACCGACCTGGATATCGGCATGAACCAGCGCCTGGCGGAGCCCTTCGAGTGGGACGACGCGCGGCGCCTGGATCGCGGCAAGGTGCTTTCCGCCGCCGAACTCGACGCCGGGCGCGAGTTCGCGCGCTACAAGGATGTCGACGGTGACGGCATCCCCTGGCGCACGCTGCCCGGCACGCACGAGAGCAAGGGTGCCTACTTCACCCGTGGTACCACACGCGACCCGTATGCGCGCTACTCCGAGGCTGGTCCGGATTACGTCTACAACGTCAAGCGCCTGCTGCAGAAGTTCGACACCGCAGCCACACTCGTGCCGCCACCGGTGGTCAAGAAGGCCAGCCGCAAGACGCGCCTGGGGGTGATCTACTACGGATCGACCAGCCCGGCGATGGACGAAGCGCTCGAGCTGCTCGCGAATGGTGGCATCCCGCTGGACGCGATGCGCCTGCGCGCCTTTCCCTTCCCCGACAGCGTGGCCAAGTTCATCGGCGCGCACGACGAGGTCTTCGTCGTCGAGCAGAACCGTGACGCGCAGATGCGCACCTTGCTGATGAACGAGTTGAACGCCAAGCCGTCAAGGTTGGTGCCGGTCCTGCATTTCGACGGCACGCCCATCACCGCGCGTTTCATCGCGGCAGCGATCACCCGCCATGTGCATGCCGAAATCGTCGAACCGAAGGCGGGCAAGAAAGCCGAGGAGCGCGCATGACCTACCTGACCAAGCCCAAGCTGCGCCATCCGACCCTGGAGACCAACAAGGTCGGCTACACCCGGCGCGATTACGAAGGCAAGATCAGCACCCTGTGCGCCGGCTGCGGCCACGACTCGATCTCGGCGGCGATCGTTCAGGCCTGCTGGCAGCTCGACATCCAGCCACACCGCGTTGCCAAGCTCTCGGGGATTGGCTGCTCGAGCAAGACGCCGGACTATTTCCTGGGTGCCAGCCACGGCTTCAACACCGTGCACGGGCGCATGCCCAGCGTGCTGACCGGAGCCAACCTGGCGAATCGCGAGTTGCTCTATCTCGGCGTCTCGGGCGACGGTGACTCGGCCTCGATCGGCCTGGGCCAGTTCGCGCATGCGATGCGGCGGGGCGTGAACATGGTCTACATCGTCGAGAACAACGGCGTCTACGGCCTGACCAAGGGCCAGTTCTCGGCCACCGCCGACCGCGGCAGCAAGAGCAAGAAGGGCGTAGCCAACGCCGACAATCCGATCGACCTGGCGGCCTTGGCGTTGCAACTCGGCGCCACCTATGTGGCGCGTGGGTTCTCCGGCGACAAGGCGCAACTGGTGCCGCTGATCGAAGGCGCAATCCGGCATCAGGGTGCCGCCTTCATCGACGTCGTCAGTCCCTGCGTGGCCTTCAACAACCACGCCGGCAGCACCAAGAGCTACGACTACGTGCGCGAGCACAACCAGGCTGTTGCACGCATCGACTTCATCGACCTGGCAAAGAGTGTCGACGCCTCTCCGGCGCCGGGCGAATCGATCGACCTGCCCCAAGCCGACGGCTGCGTGATGCGCCTGCGCAAGCTGCGCGCCGACTTCGATCCGACCGACCGCCTGGCGGCCCTGGCGATGGTGCAGGGCCTGGCGGCGAAAGGCGAAGTGGCAACCGGCCTGCTCTACGTCGAGTCGGGTGCTTCCGATCTGCATGCGGCGCTGAACACCAGCGCGACGCCGCTGAACCGTTTGCAGGAGGCCGACCTGTGTCCGGGGGCGGCGGCGTTGGCCCGGCTCAACGCTGGCTTGCGCTAGACCACGTGATCGCCAGCCGCCAGACGGCCGCGGTCGCGATACAGACGAACAGGCTCAAGGACCAGAACTCGTAGGGCAGGCCGAGCAGATTCGCGGCGGCTTCCGCACAGGTGGCGCGGGCTTCGAAGACGCCCGGAAGCAGGGCCGGCAAGCCGCTGCCATTCATGAGTTGGTCGGCCAGCGTCAAGTTGCATGAAGTGCTCGCGGCCGCGACGAAGTGCTGCCACAGCGCGGCCGCGATGCCGGCGCCCGCCAGCAGCAACAAGCCGAATGCGCTGGCGCGCTGTACGCCGATCGATGGCCAGACCAGGGCCACCAACGCGACGAATCCGATCAGCACGAAGGTCAGGCGCTGCAGCACGCACCAGGGGCAGGGCTGCATCTCGAAGACATGCTGCGTCACCAGCGCGGCTGCGACGGCGCCGAAAGACACGAGCGCGATTGTGCCGAACGCGGCGCGGGCCGGCATCCTCATTCGACTTCGGCGATCAGCTCGATCTCGACGCAGGCCCCGAATGGAATCTGGGCCACGCCGAATGCGCTGCGCGCATGCGCGCCGATCTCGTTGCCGAAGACTTCGCCGAGCAGTTGCGAGCAACCGTTGGTGACCAGATGCTGCTCGGTGAAGGTCGACGTGCAGTTGACCAGGCTCATCAGCTTGACGATGCGTCTGACGCGCCCGAGGTCGCCGTCGCAGGCTGCCGCCAGCGTGCCCATCAGGTCGATCGCGATCGCGCGCGCCGCGGCCTGACCTTCTGCGGTGGTCATCGTCAGGCCGAGCTGGCCGACCCATGGCTTGCCGTCGCGCTTGGCAATGTGGCCGGAGACGAACACCAGGTGGCCGGAGCGCGCGAAGGGCACGTAGGCGGCCGCTGGAACGGCCAGCGGCGGCAGTTGAATGCCCAGGTTCTTCAGGCGTTCGGCGACGGTGCTCATGGCGTGAATGCAGATCGTGGGTGGAGCGCGGCGATCCTACACTGCGACGATGGGAGGCATGGACGCGTGGGGCCTGCGCGCGGCGGCGTTGGTGCTGGCTGGCATCGCCGGCGCGGCGCTGCAGTTGCAGCAGCCAGCCCTGTGGTCCGCGGCGGCCTACTTGGCGATCCTGGCGCTGGCCGCTACAGCCCTTGTGCTGGCTGGACTCAACGAGCGCGCGCGTGGTGTTGCCTTGCTGCTTGGCCTGGCTGCGACGATGTTTGCTGCGACGGGCCTGCGGGCCGGCCACCGGCTGGCCGATTCCCTGTCGGCAGCACTCGAAGGCCAGGACATCGTCGTCACCGGCGTGGTCGCCGAATTGCCGCGCCAGATGCCCGACGGCGTGCGTTTCACGTTCCAGGTCGAGGCGGCGACCCATGGCGGTCGCCCGGCGCAGGTGCCGCGGCGCATTTCGCTCGGCTGGTACCGCGGCTGGGACGGCGACGCGCTGATTGCCGCGCCCTTCGAGGCCGTGCGGGCCGGTCAACGCTGGCGTTTCACGGTGCGGCTGAAAGCACCGCACGGCGTCCTGAATCCACACGGCTTCGACTTCGAGCTGTGGTTGTTCGAGCAGGAAATCGGCGCCAGCGGGGACGTGCGCGCCACCGACCACCATCCTGCACAACGCCTGGACGACCACGCGGCCCACCCGGTCGAGCAGTTGCGCGAGCGGATGCGCGACGCGATCGCCTTGCGCGTCGCCGATGCGCGCGCCGCCGGCGTGCTGGCGGCCCTCGCGGTCGGCGACCAGGCAAGCATCGAGCGCAGCGACTGGGAGCTGTTCCGCAGCACCGGCATTGCACACCTGGTCAGCATCAGCGGGTTGCACGTGACCATGTTCGCGTGGCTTGCTGGTGCGTTGGTCGGCTGGCTGTGGCGGCGCAGCACGCGCGCGATGCTGGTGCTGCCGGCGTCGGTGGCCGCCCGCTGGGGCGGTGTCGCATGCGCCGCCTTGTACGCGCTGTTGGCGGGCTGGGGCGTGCCGGCCCAGCGCACGGTATGGATGCTGGCCACCGCGGCGTTGCTGGCGAGTCTGGGGCTTCGCTGGCCCTGGCCGCTGGTGTTGTTGGTGGTTGCCTTTGTGGTCAGTGCGATCGATCCATGGGCGCTATTGCAGCCGGGCTTTTGGTTGTCGTTCGCCGCGGTCGGCTTGTTGCTGGCGTCGGTGCCGGCCCAGCGCGACCTCGCGAATGCGCCGACGCACACCTGGCGCCGCCGAGCCGTCGTGCAGCCGCTGCGCAACGGCCTGCGAACGCAGATCGTGGCCACGCTGGGCCTCGCCCCGCTGACCCTGGTGTTTTTCCAGCAGATCTCGATCGTCGGTTTCCTGGCCAATCTGGTCGCGATCCCGCTGGTCACGTTGTTGATCACGCCACTGGCGCTGCTCGGAATCCTTGTCCCGCCGCTGTGGCAAGCGGGCGCCTGGCTGGTGCAGGGCCTGACGCAGGCGCTCGGCTGGCTCGCGGCCTGGCCCTGGGCGGTGTGGACTGCC
>DATDES010000047.1:0-5162 GCA_036522975.1 Burkholderiaceae bacterium
CGCACTTCGTTCACTGCCCCCCGCGGGGGCGCTCAGCGCCCTTGGGGCGGCCCGGCGGGCGTTGAGATGGACGACCTGCTGATCCGCGGCGCGACCCTGCTCGATGGCAGCGGCGCCGAAGCCACGCGGGGCGACCTCGCGGTACAGCGCGGACTCATCCGCGCGATCGGGCCCTCTCTCGACGCAAAGCGCGTGATCGACGCCGGCGGCCTGGCCCAGCGGCGCGTCTTCGACCTGCCCGGCGGCGCGCCGCGCCTGACCACCGACGCACTCGGATTGCACAGCGTGTGGGTCAACGGCGCGCAGGTCGCCGAGGGGGCCGGCATGATCGACAGCGCGCCACTGGCCGGCGAACCGATGACGCGATTTAGCGCCTGAGCGCTCAGGCCCATACCACCGGCCCCGGCGCGGCGTACCAGGCGTCGACCTGGGCCGCCGCACCGGCCTCGATCCGGCTGCGCTTGATCTTCATCGTCGGCGTCAGACAGCCGTTCTCGACGGACCACGGTTGGCGCGCGATCACCAACCGCACCAGGTGCTCGTGCGAGGCCAGGCCCTCGTTCACGTCGATCAGCAGGCCGGCCATGGCCGCCTCGACACGCGCGCGCACCGCGGGGTCGCCGAGTTGCGTCCTCAAGCCGTCGGCCGGCACCACCAGGGCGTACGGCTGCGGCTGGCCGACGCCGGCGACGATCGCCTGCTCGACCATCGGGTGGGCATTGAGGCGCATCTCGATCGGTGCCGGCGCGACGTACTTGCCCTTGGCGGTCTTGAACAACTCCTTGACGCGGCCGGTGAGCTTCAACTGGCCGTCGGACGTCAGCTCGCCCAGATCGCCGGTGCGAAAGAAGCCGTCGTCGGTGAAGCACTCGGCATTCAGCTCGGGCCGCTTGTAGTAGCCGACCATCTGGCCCGGCGACTTGACCAGCACCTCGCCGTCGCCGCCAATGCGCACCTGCACACCGGGACAGGCCGTGCCGACGTGGCCCGGGGCATTCTTCGTGGGCGTGGTGTGGTGCGAATAGCCGAAGTCCTCGGTCATGCCGTAGCCTTCGATCAGGTTCAGGCCCAGGCGCCGGTACCACGCCAGCAGCAAGGGTGGCATCGGCGCCGACCCTACGGAGGCGATGCGGACTTCGTCCAGGCCCAGGCTGGCGAGGACGCGGCGCCCGGTGTCCGCCGCCGTCGCCGGGTCGGCCAGCAGCGCGTCCAGTTCTTCGGCGGGCAGTGTCCTGAACACGCCCTGCTGGAATTTCAGCCACAGGCGCGGCACCGAGGCGAATACCGTCGGCCGGGCGCGCCGGATATCGTCCGCGAAAGTCTCCAGCGATTCACTGAAATAGATGCGGCCGTCGCCGACCATCAGGTTGCGGCAAGCGACCACCGCGCGTTCATAGATGTGCGCCAGCGGCAGGTACGACAGGGTGCGCCTGGGCACGCCTTCCGGCAGGCGCATGTCGGGGTCGGTCAGTCCGCATTCGGCGGCGTGCGTGACGCGGCCGAACGCATGCATCACGCCCTTGGGCTGGCCGGTCGAGCCCGAGGTGTAGCAGAGCATCGCCAGATCATCGGCCGCGCGCCGCGGCCGGCCGGCGAGCGGTGCGGTTCGGGCGACGATGTCGTTCCAGCGCGCGAAGTCGGTGGCGGGCGCGAGCGGCAGCGCGATGCAGGGCAGGCCGGGCGGCACGCCGGCCGCCTGTTGCGACCAACCGTCGAGCTTCCCGACGAAGAGCAGCCGCGCCTCACTGTGCTCGAGCACGTAGCGCAGGTTGTCGGCGGTCTCGGTCGGGAAGATCGCGACTGTGGTGCCACCGGCTATCCAGATCGCCAGCTCGGCGATCAGGAAGTGGGCGCAGTTCTTCGTCAGCAGGGCCACGCGCGCGCCGGGTTCGAGCCCCAGGCCTTGCAAGTGCGTAGCCATGCGCCGCGCTTCATCCAAGGCCTGGCCCCAGCTGGTATCGATGACCGCGCAGGCGCCGACCGGCTGGGTCAGGAAGATGCGATCGGGCTGCGCGGCCTCGTGCTCGTATACGCGATCGAGGATCAGCTGGGGGTCGGGCATCGTTGGTCCGCACACGGTTCCGCCGTGGGTCAGGCGAAGCGTACACGCCGCGCGGTCGGGCGGCGGGGCCCTCAGCGCTTGCGCGCCAGCGTCAAGCCGTCACCCACCGTCAGCAGGGCGTGATCGATGCGTTCGTCGTGTTGCAGCTTCTCGTTGAGCGCCTGCAACGCCGCGGTATCGGCATCCTTGGCCGGGCGCGCCACCGCGCCGCCCCACAGCATGTTGTCGAAGGCGATCAGGCCGCCGGCGCGCACGAGGGCCAGGCAACGCTCGTAGTAGGCGTCGTAGTTCGCCTTGTCGGCGTCGACGAAGGCGAAGTCGTAGCCGCCCGCTTCGCCCGCGGCCAGTCGTGCGTCGAGCGTCTGCAATGCGGGTGCCAGCATGAGCTCGATCTTGTGCTCGACGCCCGCCTGTTGCCAGAACGGGCGGGCGATGCGCGTGTACTCGGCGCTGATGTCGCAGGCCAGCACGCGGCCGTCGTCGGGCAGCGCGAGCGCCACGGCGAGTGCGCTGTAGCCGGTGAAGGTACCGATCTCGATCGTGCGACGCGCGCCGAGCAGTTTGACCAGCAAGGCCATGAACTGGCCCTGGTCAGCGCCGATCTGCATGCCGGCGTGCGGATGGCTGCGGGTCGCCTCGCGCAGCGCCAGCTGTGCCGGGTGCTCGCGCGCCGAATGGGAGAGCACGTACTGAAACAGCTGGTCGTCGATCTGCAAGGTGCGCAGCGTCATGTTCGGCGCGGTCAGAACATCTCGCCGCCGCGCGAGCGCCGGAGGATGTCGAGCACGGTGACGAGATCGCCGATCGGAATCTGCCCCGGGGCAGACGCCGCCTCGCCAACCGCATAGCTTACGCAGGATCCGAAAAGGCCACCGATCATCCGCGTGACCGAACCCAAGGGTCCGATCGACATGCTGATCAGCGGAATGTGGGCTTTCTCGTCGGCGCGCGCCGTTGCGGCCAGCAGCGTGAGCACATCCGCACGGTCGCGCGGCAGCACGGCCACCATCGCGACGTCGGCGCCCTGGCGCTCGGCTTCGAGGAAGCGGTCGACCAGGAAATCGATGCCCGGCGTGTAGCTGAAGTTGTGGTACGAGAGGATCAGGTGCCGTTCGTTGGTATGGGCGGCGTCGCGCACGCGCTGCACCAGGCGAGGGTCGTGCTCCAGCTCGAAATCGACGAAGTCGACCAGTCGACTGGCACAAACCGAGGCATAGAGCTCGACGATTTGTCCGTCGTCGATGGTGATCCGTCGTCCGCCTTCCCTGCTCGACCGGCAGGTGAAGACGAGAGGCAGAGTGCCGCAGGCTGCACGCAAGGCCGCTGCCATGTCGAGCACCGCGGAGGTGTTGGCGACAGACTCGAAGTAGTCGGCTCGCCACTCGACGAGGTCGGGCTTCTTGACCAGAATGCGCGCGACCTCGGCCAGCAGGCGTTCCTTCGACCGGCCCACGAGCGGCGCGCAGATCAGAGGCGTCTCGCCGGCCTTCTTCTTACCGCGGCGGCCGACCACCAGCTTGTGTTTCACGTCGTGCACCTCACCGAGCAGAGACCGCAAGGTGCGCCGCGAGGTAGCCTTTCAGCGACTCCAGGCAGCGCATCGCGTGCTCAGCGTAGCCCATCTCCTCGTGGGCCGCCTTGTTGGGCAGCTCGATCGAGTAGACGCACGGGGGGAGGTTGCCGAGGATACCGGCGACGTCGATGCCCCCTTGACCGAGATAGAGGCGCGCCTCGCGCATGATCCGGATCATCTCCTGCCGCTCGGTCGGGATCTCCGCAGGCGCGTCGCACAGTTGCGCGAAATGGAACCACTCGCGCGGCAGTGCACGCAGCTCGGTGGGATCGTCGCCCGCGCGGTGGGTGTGATGCATGTCGATCATCAGGCCGGCATTGCTGCGCTGGATGGTCGTGAGCACGTCCACCGCCTGCGCGAGGTTGCGCACCGCAGCAATCGGCACGTACTCCAGGTCCACCGTCAATCCCAGCGGCTTGGCGAGGTCGCAGAGTTCGGCGAACTTCTCGATGTAGTAGTCGCGCTCGCCGCTCCAGATCGACGCCAGCACGGCGCGAGCACCCAACTCCGCGCCCACCTCCATCGCCGGCAGATAACTCTTCGGCTCGACGCCTTCGAAGATGCGCGCCAGTTCGATGTCGTGCACCCGCACGCCGGTGGAGGCCAGTGCTCTCCTGGTCTGCTTGAGCATCTCGCGGTTCTCGGCGAGCGCGTAGTTCGGCTCGTCCGGCAGGCCCATGTAGATGGGCCGGAGGCTGACGTAGTCGTAGCCCGCGCGCGCCGCAATGTAGGTCATCTCCGGCGGCGCGCAGCCCAAAACGGTCAGGTGTGCCAGCGAGTATTCCTGGGCCATGGCTGTGGTGCGTTCCGTTGAATAGAACGATGTTCCATACCAACCATATTGAATGCTAGCGCTCACGCTTTGGGCGTAGGAACAAACCCGATTGGCAAACACAAGCCCTCGCGCTCCAGCACGCGGAGGTGTCGCGCGGCAATTGGAAGATCAGCGGAGAACAGACGCAAAGGCTTGGCGCCCGGCGCCAGGCCTTGCTCGATGATCCTTTCGAAACGCATGCCGACCGCTTCCAGCACGCGCACCGAGGCCGTATTGTCCAGATCCGTGATCGCCACGATGCGCTTGAACGCGAGACGAACGAAGCCGTGCGCGAGCATCGCCGTCGCGGCTTCACGCGCATGACCCTGGCCGCGACCGCGTGGCAGGAAGGCGAAGCCAAGGTCGACATCGTCGAGCGTGTCGCGCCTGATCAGGCCGCACATTCCGATCGGACGACCGTCGCTGCGGCGCTCGACGCAGCAAAGGCCGTGGCCGTGGCGGGCCTGCATCGCCATCGGCCCGTCGCGCAGGTAGCGGCGCGCGTCGTCGAGAGACTGCACCTGCTTGTCGCCGATATAGCGCAGCCACTCAGGGTCGTTCAGCAGCTCGAGGATGAAGCCGGCATCGCCTTCGTCGAAGGGGCGCAGCGCGAGGCGCGCGGTGGTCAGCACGGTCGGCCCACTCACCGCAACCAGTGCCTCAACTGGGCGAAGACCTCGGCGTGATCGAGCAGCCCGAGGTGGTTGATGCCG
>DATDES010000048.1:0-2542 GCA_036522975.1 Burkholderiaceae bacterium
CGGCAATTCGGCCATCTCGGCGATACCGCCGGCGTTGTCTGTGATCGGGCCGTAGGCGTCGAGCGCGACAACGATACCCGCCATGCTCAGCATCGACGTGGCGGCCACCGCGATGCCATATAGGCCCGCGAGGTTGTATGACACCAGGATCGCGACGCAGACGAACAGCACTGGCCAGGCCGTCGAGCGCATCGACACGCCCAGGCCGGCGATGATGTTGGTGCCGTGCCCGGTGGTCGAGGCCGCCGCGATGTGCTGCACTGGCTTGAACTGGGTGCCGGTGTAGTACTCGGTGATCCAGACCATCGCCGCGGTCAGCACCAGGCCGACGGCGCAAGCGCCGAACAGTTTGATGTGCGTGCCCGCGCCCAGTGCATCGGCCGGCATCACGGCCGTGGTGACGAACCAGAAGGCGATCAGCGACAGTCCGCCTGCGACCGCCAGGCCCTTGTACAGCGCCGGCATCACGTTCTTCATGCCCGGGCTGGCCTTGACGAAATAGCAGCCGATGATCGACGCGATGATCGACACGCCGCCGAGCACCAGCGGGTACAGCACGGCGGCCATCGGCGCGGCGGTCACGACCAGGGCACCGAGGGCCATCGTCGCGATCAGCGTCACGGCGTAGGTCTCGAACAGATCGGCGGCCATGCCGGCGCAGTCGCCGACGTTGTCGCCGACGTTGTCGGCGATCACCGCCGGATTGCGCGGATCGTCCTCGGGGATCCCGGCTTCGACCTTGCCCACCAGATCGGCGCCGACGTCGGCGCCCTTGGTGAAGATGCCGCCGCCCAGGCGCGCGAAGATCGAGATCAGCGAGGCGCCGAAGGCGAAGCCGAGCATGGGCTTCAGCACAGAGGCCAGGCTCTTGTCGGGCGTCATCTGGCCGTTCTGCGTCGTGAACCAGAAGAAGATGCCGACACCCAGCAGGCCCAGGCCGACGACCAGCATGCCGGTGATCGCGCCACCCTTGAAGGCGACGTCGAGTGCCGGGCCGATGCCGCGCGTGGCGGCCTGCGCTGTGCGCACGTTGGCGCGCACCGAGACGTTCATGCCGATGAAACCGCAGGCGCCCGACAGCACGGCGCCGAGCACGAAGCCCGAAGCGGTGACGCCGTCGAGAAAGACCCCAATCAGGATCGCAAGCACGACGCCGACGATCGCGATGGTCTTGTATTGCCGCGCAAGGTAGGCCGCAGCACCCTGCTGGATCGCACTGGCGATCTCCTGCATGCGGGCATTGCCCGCGTCCTGTTTCAGGATCCAGCTGCGCTGGATGAAGCCGTACAGAACTGCGGCGAGGCCGCAGGCAAGCGCCACGTAGAGCGCCATGGAGGTCGACATGTAGGAAGCTCCTCTTTTGTTTCGGGCCCGGATGGGTCGGTATGTTTGATCGATGCCCCGGCGCCTGTCGCCACCGGATCAACTCTCGATGCTACGCGATGACGGTGACGCGACCTGCCGTGTTTTTCCCGTGGAGCCGCACACCGGGGCTGTGTTCATGTTCGCGCAAGACGGCCCCGTAGAATTGGGGTATTCCCTGCACCACCAGACCCGAACCATGAGCCTGCACGAAGTGACGCCGGGCGCCAAGGCGCCCGAGGAATTCAACGTCATCATCGAGATCCCGATGAATGCCGACCCGATCAAGTACGAGGTCGACAAGGTGAGTGGCGCGATCTTCGTCGACCGCTTCATGACCACCTCGATGCACTACCCGTGCAACTACGGCTACGTGCCGCGCACCTTGGCAGACGACGGCGATCCGGTCGACGTGCTGGTCATCACGCCCTACCCGCTGACGCCGGGGGTGGTGGTTACCTGCCGACCGCTGGGTGTGCTGAAGATGGACGACGAGGCCGGCGGTGACGCCAAACTGCTTGCGGTGCCGATCGACAAGGTGCTGCCGATCTACTCGCACTGGGAGAAGCCCGAGGACATCAACCCGATGCGCCTGAAGACGATCCAGCACTTCTTCGAGCACTACAAGGATCTCGAGGCTGGCAAATGGGTTAAGGTCATCGGCTGGGAAGGCGTGGAGTCGGCCAAGAAGGAGCTCGTCGACGGCCTGGCGAACTACGGCAAGCGCTAAGTGCATCAGGGGCGACGCAGCGAGGTGTATCGCAATTCCTTGCCGAGCAGGTAGCACTCGGCTTCAACCACGCAGCCGGTACGGCTGGTGGCGGTGCGTTGCGCGCGGTCTTCGCTTGCTCTCGCTGGCATGGTTCAGGGCCGTGAACAGCCAGGCCGGGGTCGCCTGCACCCTCGGCGCAAGGCACATCGGGAATGCGGCCAACCACGCGATCGGGCACCGGGTAGTGCTGCGTCTGGCCGCTGCGTAGGTCGCGTGCAGGCATTTGGGTTGTCGGTGAGGACCCTGGTGTCGTAATCCCCCTCGGGGTCGAAACTCGGATTGACGACCAGGAACTGCGGCACCACGTCGCTGCTCCCGATGATCACGATGTAGTCGGGCCTCAGGCGCGAGGCCAGTGCGACGCTTTGGCACGGACCAATGTTGCGAACCTAGGGGTGATCCGGTAGC
>DATDES010000049.1:0-13689 GCA_036522975.1 Burkholderiaceae bacterium
CGCTGGAAGACCCACCCTGTCATCCGCCAGCACATCGAAGGCGGCAAGCGCATCGGCTACGGCGCCCGCGCGATCACCGCCGGCGGCCTGCTCAGCCTGCCCAAGCTCGTCTTCCCCGGCGGCGCCCTCGTGGGCTGCGAGGCCGGGACTTTGAACGCAGCGCGCATCAAAGGCAGCCATGCGGCCATGAAGACCGGAATGCTCTGCGCCGAAGCACTGTACGAAGCGGTCGTCAAGCAGGATCGCCGCCACGACGAGCTGAAGGCCTATCCAGAAGCCTTCCGCGCCAGCTGGCTGTGGGACGAGCTGAACGGCGCGCGCAACTTCAAGCAGTGGTTCAAGAAGGGCAATCTGATCGGCGCGTTGATGACCGGTATCGAGCACTGGCTCCTGCCCAAGCTCGGCATCAAGAAGGCACCCTGGACCCTGCACCGCCACGAGGCCGACCATGCGCGCCTCAAACCCGCCGCCGAGTGCGAGCAGATCACCTACCCCAAGCCCGACGGCGTGCTGACTTTCGACCGCCTGAGTTCGGTCTTCATCAGCAACACCAACCACGAAGAGAACCAACCGGCCCACCTGACCTTGATCGACGCCAAAGTCCCCGTGTCGATCAACCTGGCCCGCTACGCCGGCCCCGAGAGCCGCTATTGCCCGGCCGGGGTCTACGAGTTCGTCAAGGACAACGATGGCGCCGACCGACTGCAGATCAACGCGCAGAACTGCGTGCACTGCAAGACCTGCGACATCAAGGACCCGACCCAGAACATCGTCTGGGTCACGCCCGAGGGCGGCGGCGGACCGAACTACGCGGGGATGTGAACGAAGACCTCCCCTAGACGTCGAGCGTGAACACCTCGGCGTCGGCGCGCTCCTCGGCACTGTGGCCTTCCAGCGCGCGGTCCCACTCGGCCCCGTTGGCCCCCTTCAGCGGCTGCAGGCCCTTGATCATCAAGGCTACTTCCTCGGTGCCGGCATCGAACTCGGCAACCGGCTCGAAGGTCGCGAGGAACAACCTCGCGACGATGCTGCCTGCGCCATCGATCAGCACCAGGTAGCGCGCCGGGACGCGGTGCGCCGAATGGCGGTGTGCAGCTGGCTTTTCGATTCCGAAGCCCTGACTCATGCGGAGGATGATGCCATGCGGCCGGCGCTGCTACACTGCCGCCCGCCAGGAGAGAGCCCGCTTCGAGCGGGCCGCCGAAGGCGAAGCCGGGGTGATGGAAGCCGCGGCGTAACGCTCAGGCAAAAGGACTGGCAAACGCCTGCGGAATCGCAGGCGTGACCTCACTGGAGAGAGGCTGCGCCCGACGCAGCCCACCGAAGGGGCAAGCGGCATCCGCTCGAAGAGTGGGGCCGCCAATCTCTCAGGTAAAGCGGACAGCGAGGGCCCACGGATCGCCACAACAACTACAGTGTGGCGGCGTCGAAGCCCTCGGGAGACTTGTCATGTCCGCTGCCCTGCAACGCACACCGCTGTATGAGCTGCACCTCGAGCTGGGCGCCAAGATGGTGCCTTTCGCCGGCTATGAGATGCCTGTCAATTACCCCGGCGGCATCATCTCCGAACACCGCCAGTGCCGCGAGTCGGCCGCGCTGTTCGACGTCTCGCACATGGGCCAGTTGCGCCTCACCGGCGCCGACGCCGCGGCGGCACTCGAGACCCTGGTGCCGGTCGATGTGGTCGACCTGCCAGTTGGCAAGCAGCGCTACGCCCTGTTCACCAATGCCGCCGGCGGAATCCTCGACGATCTGATGATCGCGCGGCGACCGAACGACCTGTTCGTCGTCGTCAATGCGGCCTGCAAGGCCGCCGACACCAGGCACATGGTCACGCACCTGAGCCACCGCTGCCAGGTGATTCCGATGCCCGAACGCGCGCTGCTCGCTTTGCAGGGGCAGAAATCGGTGAAGGCATTGGCGCGCCTGGCCGACGGCGTCTCGAAGCTCACCTTCATGACCGGCGGCATGTTCACGCTGGCAGGTGCAGAGTGCTTCGTCACACGCAGCGGATATACCGGCGAGGATGGATTCGAGATCTCGGTGCCGGCCGACGCGGCGGTGACGCTGGCCAAGGCGCTGCTGGCCGAGCCCGAGGTAAAGCCGGCGGGGCTGGGCGCGCGCGACACGCTCCGCCTGGAAGCGGGCCTATGCCTGTACGGGCACGACATCAACGAACACACCACCCCGATCGAAGCCGGACTGACCTGGGCGATCCAGAAAGTACGCCGCCCGGGCGGCGCCCGCGAGGGTCACTACCCCGGAGCCGACAAGCTTGCCGGCCAGCTCGCAACCGGCGTGCAGATCAAGCGCGTGGGCCTTCTCGGCCTGGAGCGCATCCCGGTGCGCGAAGGCGCGATCCTGGTCGACGCGCTCGGCCACAAGCTCGGCCACGTGACCAGCGGCACGCTGGCACCGACCGTGAACCAGCCCATCGCGATGGCCTACCTGGCCGCCAACCACGCCGTCCTCAACCACGAGGTCTGGGCCGAGGTGCGAGGCAAGCGCCAGCCGATGCGCGTGATCAAGCTCCCCTTCGTGCCACCCGGCTATGTCCGCTGAACCCCGCATCCCAACCCCACCAGGAGCGCACCGATGACGACCATGTTCACCCCCGACCACGAGTGGATCAATATCGAAGACCACGAGGCCGCCGTCGTCGGCATCACGCTGCACGCACAGGACGCGCTCGGCGACGTGGTCTTCGTCGAACTGCCCGAGGTCGGAAAGACCTACAAGAAAGGCGATGTGGTCGGCGTCGTCGAATCGGTCAAGGCGGCGGCCGACATCTTCATGCCGGTCGAGGGCGAGGTGGTCGAAGTCAACGAAGGCCTGCGAAGCGATCCAGCCCTCGCGAACAGCGACCCGATGGGCAACGGCTGGTTCTTCAAGGTCCACGTGACGCACATGGAGCAGTTCGACCAGTTGCTTGACCCACCGGGCTACGACGCCCTGCTGAAAACGCTTTGAACACACCCGCCCGCCGAGGATCCGATCCCATGTTGATGACCGCCACCCAGCCGCTCGACGCACTCGAGAACGCCAGCGAGTTCAGGGACCGCCATATCGGACCCGACGCCGACGACGAGAGGCACATGCTGTCGGTGATCGGGACGGCCTCGCACCGTGCTCTGATCGAAGCCGTCGTGCCCCGTTCGATCGCCCGCGCCCAGCCGATGGCCCTGCCCGCGCCGGTCAGCGAAGCCACGGCCCTGGCCGAACTCCGCGCGCTGGCGGGGAAGAACCGGGTCATGAAGAGCTTCATCGGCCAGGGCTACCACGACACCCTGACTCCCGGCGTCATCCTGCGCAACATCCTCGAGAACCCGGCCTGGTACACCGCCTACACGCCCTACCAGGCGGAGATCTCGCAAGGCCGCATGGAAGCCCTGGTGAACTTCCAGACCATGGTCTGCGACCTGACCGGCATGGCCATCGCCAACGCCTCGATGCTCGACGAGGCCACCGCAGCCGCCGAAGCGATGACCCTGGCCAAGCGCAGCGTGAAGTCGAAGTCCGACACGATCATCGTCGCCGGCGACTGCCATCCGCAGACGATCGAGGTGATCCGAACCCGCGCCGCGCCGCTCGGCCTGAAGGTCCTGGTCGGCTTCGTGCCAGCCCTGATGGAACAGCACGACTACTTCGCGGTGATTGCGCAATACCCGGCCACCGACGGCCTGGTCCACGACCTGCGGCCCTTGGTCGAGCAGGCGCATGCCAGGCAGGCAGCCTTCATCGTCGCCGCCGATCTGCTGGCGCTGACCCTGCTGCTGCCGCCGGGCGAATTCGGTGCCGACATCGTCGTCGGCAATTCACAGCGCTTCGGCGTGCCGATGGGCGCCGGCGGGCCGCATGCGGCCTTCCTCGCCTGCCGTGACGAGTTCAAGCGCTCGATGCCCGGACGCATCGTCGGCGTCAGCGTCGACACCCATGGCGCACCGGCCTACCGCCTGGCGCTGCAGACGCGCGAGCAGCACATCCGGCGCGAGAAGGCGACCTCGAACATCTGCACCGCCCAGGTGCTGCTGGCGGTGATCGCGAGCATGTACGCTGTCTACCACGGCCCGCAGGGCCTGAAGCGCATCGCGCAGCGGGTGGCGAGCTATACCGCGATCCTGTCGCAGGGCTTGAAGTCGATGGGGCTGAACGTGGTCACGCCGCAGGCCTTCGACACGATCACGGTCGAGGCCGGCGAGCGCGCCGAGACCGTGGCCGCCCGAGCCGTCGCCGCCGGAGCCAACCTGCGCCGCCTGTCGCCGACCCAGCTCGCCGTCGCGCTCGACGAGACGACGACGCGCGCCGACATCGAGGCCCTGTGGTCCTGGTTCGCACCCGAGGGCGCAGTCCGCCCGAAGGTGACCGACCACGAGAAGGGCATCGAGCCGCTGATCCCCCTGTCGCTGCGGCGCAGCAGCGCCTTCCTGACCCACCCGGTTTTCAACAGACACCACAGCGAGACCGAGATGCTGCGCTACATCCGCCAGCTCTCCGACAAGGATCTCGCCCTCGACCGCTCGATGATCCCGCTCGGCTCGTGCACGATGAAGCTGAACGCGACGAGCGAGATGATCCCGATCACCTGGCCCGAGTTCGCGCAAGTACACCCCTTCGCGCCGGCCGACCAGCTCGCCGGCTACGCACTGCTCGACGAGCAGCTACGCGACTGGCTGTGCCAGGCCACCGGCTATGCCGGCATCAGCCTGCAGCCCAACGCCGGCTCCCAGGGCGAATATGCCGGCCTGCTGGCGATCCGCGCCTGGCACGCGTCGCGCGGCGAGAGCCAGCGCAGCGTGTGCCTGATCCCCGAGTCGGCGCACGGCACCAATCCGGCCAGCGCGCAGATGACCGGGATGAGCGTCGTCGTCGTCAAGTGCGACGCGCTCGGCAATGTCGACATGAGCGATCTCGCGGCCAAGTGCGAGCAGCACAGCGAGAAGCTCGCCGCGATCATGATCACCTACCCCTCGACCTATGGCGTGTTCGACACCCACGTCAAGGAGATGTGCGCGCTGGTGCACAAGCACGGCGGGCGGGTCTATGTCGACGGCGCGAACATGAACGCGCTGGTCGGCGTGGCGGCGCCGGGCGAGTTCGGCGGCGACGTCAGTCACCTCAACCTGCACAAGACCTTCTGCATCCCGCACGGCGGCGGCGGTCCGGGCGTCGGGCCGGTCTGCGTGGTCGAGGATTTGGTGCCCTTCCTGCCCGGGCACCAGACCGCGACTGGCATCGAGACACCCGTTGGTGCGGTCTCGGCCGCGCCGCTGGGCAATGCCGCTGTCCTGCCGATCAGCTGGATGTACGTACGCATGATGGGCGCCGAGGGCCTCACCGCAGCGACCGAGGTCGCGATCCTGTCGGCGAACTACGTCGCTGCGCGCCTCGCCGACCACTACGACATCCACTACAGCGGCGAAGTCGCCGGCATCAAGGGCGGCGGCGTCGCGCACGAGTGCATCCTCGACCTGCGACCGCTGAAGGACAGCGCGGGCGTCAGCGCCGAGGACGTGGCCAAGCGCCTGATCGACTACGGCTTTCATGCGCCGACGCTCAGCTTCCCGGTCGCCGGCACCTTGATGGTCGAGCCGACCGAAAGCGAGCCTCGGGCCGAGCTCGACCGCTTCTGCGACGCGATGATCGCGATCCGCGAGGAAATCCGCCAGGTCGAGAACGGCGCCTGGCCGCGCGACGACAATCCGCTCGTCAACGCGCCTCACACGGCAGCGGCCTTGCTCAAGGGCGACTGGCCGCATGCATACTCGCGCGAACAGGCGGCTTTTCCCGTGCCGGCACTGCGTCGAAACAAGTACTGGTCGCCGGTCGGGCGGGTCGACAATGTCTACGGTGACCGCAATCTTTTCTGTTCCTGCATCCCGATGAGCGATTACGCTGACTGAGCCTGGGCGCGGGGGGCGCCGACGATCGGAGGAGTCAAGACCGTGCAGATCACAACGCTCCAGCATGCCGACGCGGCCGTCGCCCGACCGAAAGGCCGGATCGACCATGCCAGCACGGTCGCTTTCGAAGCCGCCCTGACACCGCTGATCGCCGAGGCCGTCGACCGGCACGGTGCCGTGGTGCTGGACTTCTCCGACATCGACTACATCAGCAGTGTCGGGCTGCGTGTGTTGATGATCGCCGCCAAGCAGATGCGCGAGCACCAGGCCCAGCTGCTGGTAGCCGAACTCCAGGACGTGGTGGCGGAAATCTTCGCGATCAGCCGCTTCGACCGTGTCCTCACGCTCGTACCGACACTCGACGATGCGATGGCACGCTGTTCGCCTGCGGCGCAAGCGAGCTACCGCGAAGGCGCCGGGAGTTCGCGATGAAGGGCGTCCGCTTCTGGGGCACGCGAGGCTCGTTGCCGATCGCCCTGACGGCAGCGGGGGTGCGCGCCAAGCTGCTCACCGCCCTGCGCGCGGCCCAGGGCCGACCGCTGGCCACCGACCAAGACCTGGAGCAGGTTCTCGCCAGCCTGCCTTTCGCCAGCACCGGCACCTACGGGGGACACAGCTCCTGTCTTCAGTTGGAGACCGGCGGCGCCGACTACCTGGTATGCGACATGGGCAGTGGTCTGCGCCCCCTCGGCCAGGCGGCGATGGCCCACCGCGCCGGCAAGGCCCAGACCTTCCACATCTTCATGTCCCACCTGCACTGGGACCACATCATGGGCTTGCCGTTCTTCGTGCCGGCCTTCATCCCAGGCAACCGCGTCGTGATCTACGGCAGCCACCTCGAACTGGAGGCCGCTCTACGCCGGCAACAGGAACCGCCGTCCTTCCCAGTCGACTTTTCCATCTTCGACGCGAAGATGGAATTCGTGCACCTCGAGCCCGGCACCCGGTATGAGATCGCAGGCGTCGGCGTCACGACGATGCTGCAGCGGCATACCGGCGACTCCTACGGCTACCGTTTTGAGTCGCAAGGCAAGGTCGTCGTCTATTCGACCGATTCCGAGCACCCACTGTCCGATCCCACGCACACCGCGCGCTTTGTCCAGTTCTTCCACGATGCCGACCTGGTCATCTTCGATGGCATGTATTCGCTGGCTGACGCGATCTCCGTGAAAGCCGACTGGGGCCACTCGAGCAACATCGTCGGCGTCGAGCTGTGCCAGATGGCAGGTGTGCGACACCTGTGCCTGTACCACCACGAACCGGTCTTCGACGACGCCGCCATCGACGCGGTGCTGGCTGAGACGCGGCGCCTGGAAGAGATCACACGCGGCGCAAGTCGCCTCGAGGTCAGCGCGGCATACGACGGGCTGGAAATCGGCTTGTGACGGCGCCCGCCGTGCCCAGCGTGGCGGATGCGGCGCCGAGCGATCTGCGCCGCGTCAGACTCGGCGGGACGGTCCTCTTGATCCTCATGACGGTCATGACTCTGGTCGGCGCGCCGTGGTCCGAGCGTCTGCGGGCCGCCTGGTTCGACGGCTACCAAACCCTGTACCCGAGACCCGTCGCCGTGCTGCCGGTGACGATCGTCGAGATCGACCAGAAGAGCCTACAGTCCCTGGGTCAATGGCCCTGGCCGCGCACACGGTTGGCGCAACTCGTCGACACCATCAACGCCGTCGGCCCGGCCGCAATCGGCGTGGATATCGTGATGCCGGACGTCGACCCGCTGTCGCCTGACCAACTGCTCGCGCAGTTCGCCATTTCCGACGACACCCTCGCCATCCTGCTGGGCGCGCTACCGTCCAACGATCTTGCGCTGGCCGATGCCCTGCACCGCGCGCCGAGCGTCCTGGCCTTCGCCGCCGTACCCGAGCCGAACAAGACGATGCTGCGCAGCGTGCCGATCCTGGTCGTGCCGGGGGCTGGATCCAGTGCATCCGCCCCGCGGGTCGCACAACACCCTGGCGCCCTGACAAACCTCGATGCGCTCGACAAGGAAGCCTCAGGCTGGGGCCTGATCTCGGTCGACACGACGCGCGGCGTGCTGCGCCGGATGCCCTTGGTGGCGAGCATCAACGGCACGCTGGTGCCCTCGCTGGCGCTGGAGATGCTGCGCGTCGCCGCGCGGGCCCCCGCGGTGCGCCTGTCGACCCAGGGCGACGCCGTCACCGCCGTGACCGTCGGCAAACTGCAAGTGCCCACCGAGCCCGACGCCGCGGTCCGCCCGCACTTTTCGCCTCGTCGAGCCGACCGTTTCGTCTCGGCGGTCGACGTGCTGCAGGGCAAGATCGACGCTTCGCTGCTGCGCGGCCAACTGGTGCTGATCGGCCCCACGGCGATCGGATTGCACAATTACCAGGACACGCCGGTTGGCGAGCGCATGCCTGGCAGCGAGATCCATGCCCAGCTGATCGAGAACCTGCTCGCCGGCACGCTGCTGCGCCGACCTGCCTGGGCCCCGGCGGCAGAAGCGGCGCTGCTGCTGCTGTTCGGTGCGGCGCTGGTCTGGGCCACGCCGCGCTGGCGAGCACTGCCGGCCGCGCTGCTGATGCTGGCTGTGGTGGTCGCCCCGATGCTCGCGAGCTACCAGCTGTTTCGCAACGGGCGCTGGCTGTTCGACACCGCCATGCCGGGGCTGTCGCTGATCGCGCTGTTTGTCGTTCTGCTCGTGGCGACCTTGGCCGAGTCCACGCGCCAGCGCCGCGGACTCGAGCGCGTCGTGCAGGTCCAGCGCGAGCAAAGCGCGCGCATCGCTGGCGAACTCGTGGCCGCGCAGCGCATCCAGACCGGCAGCCTGCCGCACCTGGACTCGCTTCGAGGCGATCAGCGGATCGAGTTGCATGCCGTGCTGACCCCGGCGCGCGAGGTCGGCGGCGACCTGTACGACTTCTTCATGCTCGATGAGCGGCGCCTGTTCTTCATGGTCGGCGACGTGGCCGGAAAGGGTCTCTCGGCATCGATTTTCATGGCGGTGAGCAAGGCGCTCTACAAGGCAACGATGTTGCGATCGCCGCGGGCCGACATCGGCGACATCATGAGCGCCGCCAACGCCGAGGTCTCGCGCGACAACGCGCAGCAACTCTTCGTCACCGTCTTCGCCGGCGTGCTTGATCTCGACAGCGGCATGCTCGACTACTGCAACGCCGGCCACGACAACCCCTACCGGCTGCGCACGGGCAGCGCTGTCCTAGCCCGCATCGCCGACGGCGACGGGCCGCCGCTGTGCGCGATCGACGCCTTTGCCTACCGCAGCGCGAGTGTCCAGATGCTGCCGGGAGAGTTGTTGTGCCTGATGACCGACGGCGTCACCGAAGCACAGAGCGCCGCCGGCGAGCTGTATGGACAGGCCCGATTGCAGCAGGTGCTGCAGGCCCAGCAGGCCGACGGGGCGAGCGCACGCGCGCTGGTCGAAGCGCTGAATGGCGACGTGCTGGCCTTCGGTGCCGGCACCGATCCGGCTGACGACCTGACCATCCTGGTCCTGTGCTGGAAGGGACCACGCCCTCCGGTTGGCGCCCGGACCGTCGAAGGAACCCGTCGATGAGGACTCGAACCTCAACGCACCTGGATCTCAACCCGCCGATTGCGCGCCTCGGCGGCACCGTCGGCCGTCGGCACGATCGGTTCGCGCTTGCCGCGGCCGATGGCAACGACCTTGTCCTGGGCGATCCCGCGCGCCAGCAAGGCGTTGCGCACCACCTCGGCCCGCTGCCGAGACAAGGTGTCGTTGTAGGCGTCGGTGCCAACCCTGTCGGTATGCCCGATCACCAACAGGTCTGGAACCGGGCGTTCGGCGATCGCGGCGAGGATGCCGTCGAGGGTCCGCTTAGAAGCGTCGGTGAACTCGTCCTTGCCCTCGACGAAATAGAGCGTGAACTGGGTCGGCGGCAAAGGCTGCGCGGCCAGCGCCGCTGCGAAAGAGGCCTGCACTTCCTCCGCGTTCGACCGGTAGCCCTGCGGCCCGCCACTCGTCAGGTGGACGGCGGCATAGGGCTCGGCCAGCGACACCTGCTGCGAGCCCTGCGACACGACGAGCGCCGTGGACTTGCCACCACGCTCGGGCAGCAAAACCACCGACCCCTGTTGGGCGGCACAGGCGGACAGCAGCAACAGAGCCACCAGTGCGAGGCCCGCGACGCCCCGCCGCAGAGGGCTCATGGCACGGCGACCACGAACTCGGTGCCGCGCACGCCGAGCACCGCCGCCGGCGTGCGCACCGTCATCGACTGGGGCGATTGTTTGGCAATCCGGCCGGTGACAATCGCCAGGGTGCCGCGCTGCAACTGGGCATCGAAGCGGCCAGCACTGGTGGTCGGATCGAACTCGAAGCGTTCCAGCGACAGGATGCTGTTGGGTCCCGCCGAAAGCAGGGAGTTGTCGCGCATCGTGATGCCGACTGCGCCATCGGGTCCGGTCTTCAGCACGTCGGCAGCCTGCAACGGCATGCCGACCTGGCCCGGCAAGGACTGCCCCATGCGATCGACCGACACCTGGCCTTTGGCGACCTTGATCTGGCCGACGTCGGCCAGCGCCGGCAGTGCGGTCAGCGTCGCAGCCAGCACCAAAGCGGCGTGGCGTGAAGTGACGGAGGCACGGGAGCTTGGTTGCGACACGCAGGCGAGCTTAACCGCTGATCGGGAGCCGCTTCGATGAGCCCCGAGGCCCGATTCGACGGCGCGGCCCGCATGCCGAGCCTGATCCAGGCGACCCTGTTCATCGAGGCCTTCTGCGCCAGCCACGCCATCGACCGGCGCGACGCCCTGCGCCTGAGCCTGATGGTCGAAGAGCTGTGGACCAACACCGTCGTCCACGGCCATGGTGGCGGCAGCGATGCGCCGGTGAGCCTGCGCCTGCGCGCGAATCCGGCCTGCGTGACCCTGGACTATGCCGACACTGCGCCGCCCTACGATCCGCTGGCGTGGCTGTCCCAGGGCCAGGCCGCGCTGGCGGCCGACCTCGCCGACCGGCCGGTCGGCCAACTCGGCATCACGTTGGTCGCAGAGCTGGCCACCAACCTGAGCTACGAGCACCGTGACGGGTGGAACTGCCTGCACCTGGAACTCGATCGCCACCCCTGATTTCACGCCGACAATGCACGGACCGCTGCGACGCGAGATGTCGGGCAGCGTGACCCCGGAGTTCCTGCATGGCCGTTTCAGTCTTCGACCTGTTCAAGATCGGCATCGGGCCGAGCAGCTCGCACACCGTCGGACCGATGCGCGCGGCGCGCCTGTTCGCGCTGCGCCTCACCCATGACAGGCTGTCGGCGAAGACCGTGCGCGTGCAGTCGCAACTCTATGGCTCGCTGGGGGCGACCGGCAAGGGCCATGGCAGCGACAAGGCCGTGCTGCTCGGCCTGGCGGGGCACGAACCCGACAGCGTCGACATCGAGGCCATCCCGGCGCTGCTCGATGCGATGCGCGCGCAACGGCGCCTGCCGCTCGCCGGCGGTCAAGTCATCGGCTTCGACGAGCAGTCCGACCTGGTCTTCCACCGCCGCGAGGCCCTGCCCTTCCACGCCAACGGCATGCGCTTCATCGCCTTCGACGGGGCGGGCGACGAACTCGCCAACCGCTGCTACTACTCGGTCGGCGGCGGCTTCATCGTCAGCGACGAGGTCGCGGCGGACGGCTCGAAGCAGAAGGTGATCGCGCCCGACACGACGGTGCTCGCGCATCCCTTCCACAGCGGCGCTGACCTGTTGGCGATCAGCAAGGACACCGGACTGACGATCGCCCAGCTGATGCGCGCCAACGAACATCATTGGCGCAGCGACGCCGAGATCGACGCCGGCCTCTTGAAGATCTGGCACGTGATGCAGGACTGCGTCGCACGCGGTTGCCGCACCGATGGCGTACTGCCCGGCGGCTTCAAGGTGCGGCGTCGCGCCGCACCGCTGTACCGCGACCTGACCGCAAACCCCGAAGCCGCGCTGCGTGACCCGCTGCAGGTGATGGACTGGGTCAACCTCTACGCGCTCGCGGTCAATGAAGAGAACGCCGCTGGCGGCCGGGTGGTCACGGCGCCGACCAATGGTGCGGCCGGCATCATCCCCGCGGTACTGCACTACTACACCCGCTTCGTCCATGGCAGCAACGAAGCCGGCGTGATCGACTTCCTGCTGACCGCCGCCGCAATCGGCCTCCTGTACAAGGAGAACGCGAGCATCAGCGGCGCCGAGGTCGGCTGCCAGGGCGAGGTTGGTGTGGCCTGTTCGATGGCCGCCGGCGCACTGGCGGCCGTGATGGGCGGTAGCACCGAGCAGGTCGAGAACGCGGCCGAGATCGGCATGGAGCACCATCTCGGCCTCACCTGCGACCCGGTCGGCGGACTGGTCCAGATCCCCTGCATCGAACGCAATGCAATCGCTTCGGTGAAAGCAATCAACGCGGCGCGCATGGCGCTGCGCGGTGACGGCACCCACCATGTTTCGCTCGACAAGGTCATCAAGACCATGCGCGAAACGGGCGCCGACATGCAGACCAAGTACAAGGAAACCGCGCGCGGCGGCCTCGCGGTGAACATCGTCGAATGCTGAACGCCGACTGAAAACTGCCACCGCCGAATGCCCCACAGCATCAACCTCATCAGCACACTGGCCGGCGCATTCGGTGTCGCGCTCCTGTTCGGCTTCGTCGCCACGCGCCTGAAGATGCCGGCCCTGGTCGGCTACCTGCTGGCCGGCATCGCGATCGGGCCGCACACGCCGGGCTTCATCGCCGACGTCGCACTGGCCGGTCAGCTGGCCGAGATCGGCGTGATGCTGCTGATGTTCGGCGTCGGCCTGCATTTCTCGCTCGACGATCTGCTGGCGGTGCGCCGCATCGCGTTGCCTGGCGCTGTCGTTCAGATGGTGGTGGCGACTGCGCTCGGCATGGGCGTCGCGCACCTGTGGGGTTGGGACCTGGCAGCCGGCCTGGTGTTCGGCCTGGCCCTTTCCGTCGCCAGCACCGTGGTCCTGCTGAAGGCCCTCGAGAGCCGGGGCATCCTCGAGTCGGGCAATGGCCGGATAGCGGTCGGCTGGCTGGTCGTCGAAGACCTGGCGATGGTCCTGGTGCTGGTGCTGCTGCCGGCGCTGGCGAGCGTGCTCAAGGCCGACGGCGAGGTCGTCGGCAACGCCCTCTGGTTGACCCTGGGTAAGACCCTGCTGCAGGTCGCAGCCTTCGTCGCCCTGATGCTGGTGGTCGGGCGGCGCCTGTTTCCCTGGGTGCTGTGGCAGGTGGCGAAGACCGGTTCACGAGAGCTTTTCACCCTGTGCACCGTGGTTGCCGCGCTGACCATCGCCTTCGGTTCGGCGGCCCTGTTTGGCGTGTCGTTCGCCCTGGGCGCCTTCTTCGCCGGCATGGTGCTGCGCGAATCGGAATTCAGCCATCGCGCCGCCGAGGAGTCGCTGCCCTTGCGTGACGCCTTCGCGGTGCTGTTCTTTGTCTCGGTTGGCATGCTATTCGACCCGCAGGTGTTGTTGCAGCGGCCGCTGCAGGTGCTGGCCGTCGTGACGGTGATCGTGCTCGGCAAGTCGGTCGCCGCCGCCGGGCTCGTGCTCTTGCTGCGCTACCCGCTGAACACCGCGCTGACGGTGTCGGCCAGCCTGGCGCAGATAGGAGAGTTCTCGTTCATCCTGGCCGCCCTGGGCGTATCGCTGAAGCTACTGCCGCCCGAGGGCCAGAGCCTGATCCTGGCCGGCGCGCTGATCTCGATCGCGCTGAATCCGCTGCTGTTCGCGCTGCTCGAACCGGCGCGCCGCGCGATCCTCGCGCGCTCGGCCAGCGCGCGCCGCCTCGAAGCGCGC
>DATDES010000050.1:0-5252 GCA_036522975.1 Burkholderiaceae bacterium
AGTTCGACCACTGCGGCCTGGGGCGTGAAGACATAGATGCGCTCGTCCTTGGCGCCGCCAGTCACCGGGTCGGCCGCGAAGTCGCGCTCCCATGCCAGGAGTTGGCGCAGCACGGCCTTGCGTGCGTCGGCGATGCGCGCGTCATGGCTGCCGACGGCGCTGACGCCTGCGTAGCCCTTGACGCCGGCCTCCTTGTAAGCCCAGTGCGCGGCGACGCCGAACTCTGCATGTTCGTGCATCGCGCGGGTGCGGATCTGGATCTCGACCGCCTGCTCGCCCTCGGTGCGTACGACGGTGTGCAACGACTGGTAGCCGTTCGGCTTTGGCTTGGCGATGTAGTCGTCGAACTCGCCGGCCACCGCCGGCCAGCGCTCATGCACCCGCGCCAGCACGGCATAGCAGGCCGCCACGTCGGACACGATCACGCGCACCGCGCGCAGGTCGAGCACCTGGGTGAAGTCGAGTTGTTTGCCTTGCATCTTCTTCCAGATGCTGAACAAGTGCTTCGGCCGGCCCTGCACCTCGGCCTCGATGTCGTGCGCGCGCAGGTCGGCGCCCAGGCGCTCGCGAAATTCCTCGATGGCGCTCTCGCGCGCACTGCGCGTCTGGTGGAGCCAGCCGGCGACTCGCTTGTAGTCGGCCGGCTGCAGGAAGCGGAAGGCCAGGTCCTCGAGCTCCCACTTGATCTGCCAGATGCCGAGCCGATTCGCCAGCGGCGCGAACACCTGCTGCGACTCGCGGGCCACCTGCTCGGGGCAGGCCACGCGCGCAGCCGCGTGCCAACGAAGCGTCTGCAGCCGTGAAGCCAGGCGCAGCAGCACCACCCGAAGGTCGCGCGAGAAGGCCAGCAGCATCTTGCGCACGCGCTCGGTCTGCTCGGCCTGGGCCGCGGCGTCACCGACGGGATGGGCCTGGCGTGCGGCGCGCTGGATCTGGACCAGCTTGCGGGTGTGGCCGACCAGGCTGGCGTAGCTCTCGCCAAAGGCCTTGGCCACCACCTCTTCCGGGCGCTGCAGCCAGTCGCCGGCATATACGAGGTAGGCCGCGGCCTGCATCGCCGGTGCCGCACCGATCGCCTGCAACACGGCGGCCACCCCGTCGGCGTGGGCCAGGGCGTCTTCGCCAGTGTCCAGCCGGTGACCGGCGAGCAAGGGCTCGGCGAAGGCCCGTGCGCGGACCAGTGCCGCTTCGCCCTGGTCTGCCGGCGCGTCGTCGGCCAGACGCACGATCGGTGCGGCGGCAACGACGGCAGCGAACGTCTTCACGGCGGTTCGGGCCGGGCCGCCCCAAGCGATCGGGCTCCCCGGGGAAGCGGGCGCAGCGAGCCAGGGGGCGTCATGAGAGCAGGAACTCGCGCACGGCCTGAACCTGATCGGGCTGCACCAGTGTCGGTGCATGGCCGACACCGGGGAACTCGACCAACCTGGCGCGCGGGCCTCGGGTGGTCATCGAGAGTGCGGTCTCATGCGACAGCAGGTCGCTCTCGGCGCCACGCAGGAGCAGCGTGGGCAGGGTCAGGCCGTCATAGGCCTGCCACAACAGGGCCTCGCCGGCGTGGGCGAATTCAGGGGTCACGGCACGGAAGGGCACCGCGATAGCAAGGTCGTAATGCGGCTTGAAGCCGTCGCCGTCCGCGACGAGTTGCGGCGCCGACAGGGCCAGCCACTGCTCGCGCGTGTGCGGCCCGAAACTGGTGGAAACGGTCCACAAGGCATCCGCCGCATCCTCGACCGTGCGCCAATGGGCTGGCATGCCGAGGTAGGCCCCGATGCGCTCCAAGGAAGCCGCCTCGATGGTCGGACCGATGTCGTTGAGCACCAGGCGACGCAACGGCGTTCCCGCCAGCGCCGCGACACCCAGGCCGATCAACCCGCCCATCGAGGTGCCGACCCAATCGACCGTCTCCGCGTCCAACCGCGCCAGCAGGGTGACCATGTCGGCCACGTACTGCGGCAACTGGTAGTTCATCGGGTTGCCGAGGCGGTCGGAACGGCCGCGGCCAACGACGTCGGGGCAGACGACTCGATAGTCGTCGCAAAGCGAGCGCGCCAAGGTATCGAAGTCGCGCCCCTGGCGCGACAGACCGTGGGCACACACCAGCACGCGCGGATTGCCCGCATCACCCCATTCCCAGTAGGCCATGCGATGCAGGGCCATACGGGTCGGGCTGGGGGAATCCACGCACTGCACGTACTTGAGTCGCGGCTGGTCGATCACGGGGGCGTCCTTCATTCGATAATCGATGCTACCAATCACGGAAGGGGTCTCTCATGTTGACAGGCAAGACGGCGTTGGTGACGGGGTCGACCAGCGGTATCGGGTTGGGCATTGCCAAGGTGCTGGCCACCCACGGGGCCAACATCGTGCTCAACGGTTTCGGCGACATCGATGCGGCCAAGGCCGTGTTCGCCGACCTCGACAGCGAGATCGGCTACCACCCGGCCGACATGAGCAAGCCCGAGCAGATCGCCGACATGATGGCCTACGCCACGCGCACGATGGGCGCGATCGACATCCTGGTCAACAACGCCGGGATCCAGCACGTGGCCAACGTCGAGGACTTCCCGCCCGAGAAGTGGGATGCGATCATCGCGATCAACCTGACCTCGGCCTTCCACACCACGCGCCTGGCCTTGCCTGGCATGAAGGCGCGCAACTGGGGCCGGATCCTGAACGTCGCCTCGACCCATGGCCTCGTGGCCTCGGCCGGCAAGAGCGCCTATGTCGCCTCCAAGCACGGCCTGATCGGGTTCACCAAGGCGCTGGCGCTGGAAACCGCGACCACCGGCGTGACCGCCAACTCGATCTGCCCGGGCTGGGTGCTGACGCCATTGGTGCAGCAGCAGGTCGATGCGCGGGCGGCAAAGGACGGCGTGGACGGCGAAGAATCCAAGCGCCGACTGCTCGCAGAAAAGCAACCCTCGCTGCAGTTCACGACGCCGGAGCAACTGGGCGAGCTGGCGGCCTTCCTGTGCTCGGCGGCCGCCGACAACATCCGGGGCGCGGCCTTCAACGTCGACGGCGGCTGGGTCGCGCAGTAGAGGCCCGGGCCGGCGCGGCCGTCACTTCGTCATTTGCGCCGAGCCGTTGACGGTCACCGTCACCTCGCCCTTGCCGGCTTCGGTAGGCAAGGCCTCGTCGCTGACGGCCGCCGCGCGGCTGGCCTTCATCTGCATCGGCATCGGCGGCTGCTGGAAGTCGTTGCTGGCGACATTGACCTCCCTCACGCTGTAGCCGCTGTAGCCGAACTGCTGTGCCACCAGCGCGGCCTTAGACCGCCAACGCGAAATCGCCTGCGCGCTGACCTCGGCCTCGACCTTCTCGCGCGCCTCGCGCGACAGCGTGTAGCCGACGCGGGCGATGGTCATGCTCTGGATGCGACCACTGAGCTGGGCAATGGCCGCGATGTCCTTGCCCTGGACCAGCAGCTCGGCGCTCCCCTGCCAGCCACTGATCACGGACGGCCCGCCTTTGGTCGGATTCGCATAGCGCGGATAGAGCGAGAAGTTGCCTGTCTGAACGTCGACCTGACCCGGCTTGGTGATCTTGCGCGCCTCGGCCAGCGCGGCATCGAGTGCCTGCTTCAGGCCGCTCTGCACGACCTGGGCATCGGCGCCTTCGCGGCTGACCGAGAACGCCACCACGAGCACGTCCTTGGTCACCTCGACAGTGGCCGAACTGCTGATGCTGACCACGCCACTGGGCTGCGGCAGCACGGTCTGCGCCTCGCTGCCAAAGGCCACCAATGTGGCCAGCCCGAAGGCCCAGACGAACTTGACTTGCATTTCGATCCTTTCGATGACGATTGCTTGCGCGGCGGCCCAGGAGTGTGCACAGGCCGGCGTGAACAACTGCCGTCGATGGCGATTCGCCCACAGCGCGGGCCGCAATACTTGTAACAGCGAGTCAGAACAGGTATTTACCCCTAGTCAAACCCCCTTACCATGCCGCTGTTACATATTTGGAGCTGAGCCCATGAATGCACCCGCCAATGCCCGCCCCGATCGCGTGGTGGTCGTCGACGACGATGCACGCATCCGCGACCTGCTGCGTCGCTACCTGACCCAGGAAGGCTTCGAAGTCCTGCTGGCCGAGGATGCAAAAGCCCTGAACCGGCTGCTGACCCGCGAAACCATCGACCTAATCGTGCTTGACCTGATGTTGCCGGGCGAAGACGGCCTGTCGATCTGCCGCCGCCTGCGCGCCGCCAATGACGTGACGCCGATCATCATGCTGACCGCCAAGGTCGAGGACGTCGACCGCATCGTCGGCCTCGAGGTCGGTGCCGACGACTACCTGCCAAAGCCCTTCAACCCGCGTGAACTGCTGGCCCGCATCCATGCCGTATTGCGACGCCGGCCGGCGATGGAAGCCCCGGGAGCACCGGCCAAGGACCAGCAGGCCGTGAGCTTCGGCCCCTTTGAATTCGACCTGTCGCTGCGCCGCCTGACCAAGGACGGCGAGCAGATCGCGCTGACCACCGGTGAGTTCTCGATGCTGAAGGCCCTGGTTCGCCACCCGCGTCAGCCCCTGTCGCGCGACAAGCTGGCACAGCTGGCGCGCGGGCGTGAATTCGAGCCCTTCGACCGCAGCCTGGATGTGCAGATCTCGCGCCTGCGCAAGATGATCGAACCCGACCCCGCACAGCCGCGCTACATCCAGACCGTATGGGGCGTGGGCTACGTCTTCGTGCCGGACGGCACCAATTGACGGTGGCGGCGTGAGGCATCATCGCGCCCCATGCCTCGCACCCCTGTCGGCCTGAGTCTCTTTTCGCGCACCTTCTTCCTGTTGGCGCTGCTGCTGGCCGGCGGCATTTTTGCCTGGGTCCAGACGCTGCGCGCGCTCGAGCTCGAACCGCGCGCGGTCCAAGCGGCGCAGCAGATCGCCAGCCTGGTCAACCTCTCGCGCGCGGCGCTGCGCTACTCGGACAGCATCAACCGGGTCGCGGTCGTAAAGACCATGACCGACCAGGAATCGATGCGGGTGCTGCCGCGTGAACCGGGCGACCGCTGGGATCCCTTCGAGGTCGATCGTTTCACGCGCCGTGTCGGCGCCGAACTGCGCTCTCGGCTCGAGCCAGACACGGTGGTCGCCCGCGCGGTCAACGGCCAGGCCGGTCTATGGGTCGGTTTCAACATCGAGAAGGAGCCGTACTGGCTGCAGGCCGACGCGACCCGTGTGGTGCCACTGACGCCGGGGACATGGTTTGTCTGGGTCGGCATTGCGCTGCTGGCCACCCTGGTTGGTTC
>DATDES010000051.1:0-2123 GCA_036522975.1 Burkholderiaceae bacterium
CGAGAGCAGCGGCATCGCTGCACTGCAGGAGTTCTCGCTCAAGCTGCGCGCCGCGCACGCCTGATCGGCACTCGGCGGCCTGCAATCAAAGGCCCGCTTCGGCGGGCCTTTTGCTTGTGCGCCCAGCATGGGCGCGATCTTTGGGGTGCAAGTCCCCGGCCGAGCTGGCCACAGCGAGGCAAGCGAAGCGCAACTGCGTGAGGGCGACCGAGCGTGGAGAGGAAGCGTGGAGCGTAAACCGTGAGCCGAGGGACACGAACCGCATCCGAGGCGGCGCCGGCCAGGGCGAGCAGGCAAGTGACTGCAAAGCTCTTGTGGCCAAGGGCCAGGCGACGTAAATGCGGCGGTTGTGCGGTGAAGGATCGCGTTCTTACCTGGGGAGATCTCGCCTCATGGCTGAAAGGCCGACGGTGATGAGCCGGAGCGAGAAGTCAGCAGAGGTCGTAGTAGCCGGGGCAAGCCGCAGAGGCTGAAGGGCACGGCGAAGGACCGAACGAGAAGGACAGTCACGAGACATGTCGCTTGGCGGGGCAATGCATCAGAAGTCCGGGAGGCCGCAAGGTCGAACGGGGCGCACGGCAGCTGGGCGCGGTGAAGCCGCGTCCGACGCGGTGAGCGATGAAGCCACGCTGGCGCGGCAGGCCCAAACGGACTGTGGGGTCGGTGACCTGCTGGGGCAGGCGCTGGCCAGAGAGAACATGGCCCGCGCGTGGAAGCGCGTGAAGGCCAACAAGGGCAGTGCTGGCGTCGATGGACGTACGGTGCTGGAGACGGGCGAGTACCTCAAGCAAGCGTGGCCCGACATCCGAGAGAAGTTGCTCGACGGCAGCTACCGGCCAGATCCGGTGCGCTGCGTGGGTATACCGAAGCCGGGTGGCGGGGTGCGCGAATTGGGGATACCGACCGTGGTGGACAGGTTGATCCAACAGGCGCTGCTGCAAGTGTTGACGCCGCTCATCGACCCGACGTTCAGCGCGCACAGCCACGGCTTCCGGCCAGGGCGAAGCGCGCATGGCGCGGTGTTGGAGGCGCAGCAGTACGTGCAGGCCGGCTACGGGACCGTGGTGGACGTGGATCTGGAGAAGTTCTTCGACCGCGTCAACCATGACATCCTGATGGACCGGATGGCCAAGCGGATTGCGGACAAGAGGGTGCTGCGGCTGATCCGCCGCTACCTGCAAGCGGGCATCCTGGCGCACGGGGTGCACAGCGAGAGGTTCGAAGGCACGCCGCAAGGCGGACCGCTGAGCCCGCTGCTGGCCAACGTGCTGCTGGACGAAGTGGATCGGGAGTTGGAGCGCAGGGGCCACAGGTTCGTGCGCTACGCCGACGATTGCAACGTCCACGTCAGGAGCCGGCGCGCGGGCGAGCGGGTGCTGCAAGCGCTGCGCGGCTGCTACGCGAAGCTGGCGCTGAAGGTCAACGAGTCCAAGACGGCGGTGGCCCCAGTCTGGGGACGCAAGTTCCTGGGCTACTGCTTCTGGGCGTCGAAGGACGGAGTGAAACTGGCGGTGGCCAGCCAAGCGCTGGACAAGCTGCGCGCGCGCATCCGGCAGCTGACACGCCGCACGCAAGGGCGCAGCCTCGAACAGATCGCCGATGGCTTGCAGGGCTACCTGCCCGGCTGGAAGGCGTACTTCCGGTTGGCGCAGACCCCGAAGGTCATGCGCGAACTGGACGAATGGCTGCGGCACCGGCTGCGAGCCGTGCAGCTCAAGCAGTGGCGGCGCGGGACGACGGTGTTCCGCGAGTTGCGCAAGCTGGGTGCGCCGCCAGACTCGGCCGCGCGCATTGCCGGCCACGCGAGCAGTTGGTGGCGCAACAGCGCCATGGGACTGAACCGCGTACTGCCCACCGCCTACTTCGACCGCCTGGGAGTCCCGCGATTCTCCTGACCTCAACTTCTCGAACCGCCCGGTGCGGACCCGCATGCCGGGTGGTGTGGGAGGGGTCCGGTCAGCGATGATCGGCCCCTATCCCGATTCAGGCCGCGCCTTGTTGCATCAGGGTCACCCCGTGAGCCTTGAGCAACCAGCCCGACGGGGCGGCGCTGCTGCCGGCGCGCGCGGGGTCGACGCTGTCGAGCAACACCGTCCACGCGCCCGGCGGCAGCATGAAGTGCA
>DATDES010000052.1:0-2250 GCA_036522975.1 Burkholderiaceae bacterium
CACGCTCTGGCTGTCGATGACGCCGGCCGTTGGCGAGGCTTCCTTGCCGGCCTGTTCGCGTGCGGCCATGACCAGCTTGGCGTGGAGCGTGGGCCAGGTTCCATCCTCCCACCAGCGTCGGAAGTAGCCGAACACCGTGCTCTTGGCCGGCAACTCCTTGGGCAGGAGATCCCAGGGGCAGCCGGTGCGCAGGAGATAAAGGATGGCGTTCAGGACCTCGCGCAGGTCGACCTTGCGCGGCCGTCCAAGCCGGGTTGGCGCCGGCAGATGGGGAGCGATCAGGGCGAACTCGGCGTCGGTCAGGTCGGTTGTGTAGCGCGTCGCCGTCCGCGCATACTCGCGCCGGGCGGAATCGGTCCAAGGCATCGCTCGCTCCTCACGGTCTGGTAACCTGAGGTATGGGCAACCAACTGATTCCGCTCAACTCTTTTTGAGATGGGCACTAATCTTACTGTGTCATAAGTGTGAGGGGATTGGGTTTGGTTGAGCGGTGCGGGTGTAGGGCCGCTGGCAGCAAGGACAGCGGGGTAGACGGCGGGCCAAGGCGATCGTGAGACGGTGGCGCACCGAGGCGATTGAGAACGGCTCATGACGCTCCGGTCGCAGCGGAATGCCCGCGCGGCCGCCAACCGGCGGGTAACGCAGGTGCTTGGCCGCGGAAGCGGTCTTGAGGGGGAAAAAGGCTCCGCTCGCGAACGAGGAAGCCGTAAGCCGCGATGCACAAGGTGGCGTGATGGTGAAAGCCACGCCAACCCCGCCCTTCGTAGTGATCAAGCCCCAATTCCTGCTTCAGCTCCTGGTAGTCGCGCTCGATTCGCCAGCGCATCTTGGCGGTCGCGACCAGCTCCTCAAGGCGGGTCGTCTCGGCCAGGGTCGACAGCCAGTATTTGGTCGGCTCCTTCTTCTCCTCCGGCCATTCGATCAGCAGCCATTCCTCGGCGTGCGGCTCGGCACGCCAGTAGTCGCGGTGGGATGGCCGCACCCGCACGGTGGCGAAGCGCCCGTCCAGCGCGCCGCTTCTGCCTTCCCGCCAGCTCACCGTCCGCCAAGCGCTCGACGGCAAGGCGAAAGCGAGATCCTTGGCGGTCACCGGCTGGTGCTCGGCATCCCGGCGCCACAGCTTGGGTGGCCGTCCCTTGCCGGACCATGGCTTGGGCGGCAGCGGGCCGCAGCCCGGGGGCCAGACGCCGATCGTGGACTGCACACCCAAGACATAAGGTAGGGCTAGGCTGCTCAAGGTGGTGCGAAAGCCAGTGTCGATCCCATAGCCCGCGTCACCCAGGATGACGCCGGGTGGCACGCCATCGGCCAGAGCGCGGCGGATCTGCGCCAGGGCGATCTGCGGCTTGGTTCTGAACGCGAGGTCCTCTGGCACCCCTGCCTTGGCCCGGCGGACCGGATCGCCGGACCAGTCCTCGGGCAGGTAAAGTTCGAACGCAATCGGCAGGCTGGCCCAATCGTTTGCGACCGACAACGACACGGCGACCTGGCAGTTCTCCTGCTTGCCCAACTGGCCGCAATATTGGCGCGCCACGCCGACCGAGTGCCTGCCCTTCTTGGGGAAGCTGGTGTCGTCGATGATCCAGGCGGTGATCGGGCCATGCCGGGTGAGGGCCGGCAGCACCTGCTCGCGGACCGCGGCAAGCACGGCTTCATCGCGCCATGCCGCGGTGGCGACGAAGTGGTGCAGCGCCTGGTGCAGGCTGGGCACCTGGGCCGGATCGAGACGCGCCGCCATCGGCTCGACGCTCTTGCGCTCGCCCGGCAACAGCAGGCCCGTGCAATAGCCGACGAGCCGCGCCTTGCGGTCGGCATGGCCGAGCACCGCCGTCAGACGGGAGAGGTATTCCTGCAGGCGTTGTTCACTGACCGTGATCGGATCGCTCATACCCTGTCATATAGAGCGTCTTTGTAACACAGTAAGATTAGCGCGCGCGGCGATCAGCCGGTCGAGCCCGACGACTTGGCGGTCGAGATGCTCTGCGACCTCGACCAGCGGCCGCAGCATCGGTGCCAGCGTCTCGTCCTCGAGCGCCTGCGTGACCAGCGTCTCAAAAGCCGGGCTGCTCAGCTTCGGCGGCTTCAGCCCCTCGAGCTGCAGCATGGACCAGATTGCATTGCGCGCGTCCAGCGACTGCCGCCGCAGCTGCTCGCGTACTGTGAGCAGCGCGCGGTCACGCTGGGCGGCGGGCGACTTCACCCACACCGGACGGAACTTGTTCACGCGCATCAGGTCGGCGATACCGCGGG
>DATDES010000053.1:0-7880 GCA_036522975.1 Burkholderiaceae bacterium
GGATTTCCTGACCGTAGCGCTCCGACTGTGGTGCCCAACCACTTCTGAACTCGCCGCCGACCTTCCTGAGGTGCTCTGTGACGATCGTTGCCGCCTTGGCCAGCAATTGATAGTCGATCGGGGGTTTGATGCTCCTCTCGAGTGCATCCTTCAGGGCGAGGATTGGGTACTTGGTGCCGAGGCGTTCAAGATCTGCGTGTGTGTAGACTGATAAGTGCACGCTTCGGGCCTGCTCTGGTGTTATGCGTCCGGTGCGAATTGCATGATCCTGAGCGTCATGCCCCACGATCTGCATTGCGTGGGCCAACGGTACACCAGCATCTTGCATTGCTGAAACAGCGGTATGCCTGAAGGAATGATGCACGAGCAGCGGATCGGTCAAACCAATCTTGTTCATGTAATTGCCGAAGGCGCGAGACTGATTCTTGGACCGATCGTTCTGGAGGGTCTTGGACTCCCAATCACGGTGCGGAAAAAGATACTTACCTCCAAGTCGGCGAACATGCTCGACGTACTGAATGAAGCCCAGCCGGATGAGCGCATCGGTAATCGGAAGGCGCCGAACCGAATTCCTGTTCTTTGCATCCTCCGGCGTGACATCGATGTACCAGACATCGATCTCTGGCAGGTGGCCAATGTTCGAAACCTTCGCGTTCACGAACTCGCCTAGGCGCGCGCCGAGATGGAGTCCGAGCAGTGGTCCCCAGAAGTAGTCCGGGTCGCGGTTGTAGTTGAGGTAAGTGCCCGGATCCAGGATCTGTTTGACATGACTGTCGGTAAAGGGAAGGTAGTGGACCGACTCGTCGCTTGCCTGCTTGCGCCAAGCCTCGGACGCTTCCAATAGATCGTCTGCAATGTCTTCGTCTGTGGCCTTCGCATGCCTGCGAAGGTAGTCAAAGAAGTGCTGCATATCGCTGAGCTTTTTCAGCATCGTCTTTGGAGCGGCAGCGCGGGCTTCGCCGTCCTCTGACCGGCGCTTGCCTGGTCGGTCGGCCTGGTCTTCGAGAAAGCTGCCGACATGCGAACTGTCGAGCATGTGGACCCAGGGATCGTTACCGAGCTCAGGGTGTTTCCCTTTCAGGAACTCCTCGAAGTGGTCGAAGAGTCGCCCCTTGTCCGCGGTGGTTCGAGCTTTCTGCGACTTCAGGGTGTTGCTGTAGTAGGCGGCGTACTTGGCCCTTCCCGCACTCAAACGCAGGGGCTGTTTGGGCAGGTTGGTTGGGCCGGCTACCCGCGGATGGGACGCAGCGAAGGGAGTGTTGGAAGGAAGAATCGAACCTGTCGGCACCGTTTGCGGGCCTGTGCGGCCTTCGGGTGAGGCGGTGAGTGACGCTGCGGAGGGTGTTGGCGGTGTCCAGGCCAAGTTCGCGATGCGTTGTGCGATTGCCTGTTCAATGACAGGGTGCGCCTTCAAGAACTGTGACAACCGACGTTGGTCGTCCTCGCCGTGGGCTTCAATCCCGCCCGGCAGGTCCAGGTCGCGACAGAGTGGGCAAAGAAGTCATTCACAGCAGCAGTCCTCAGTTGGGTGGGAACGAACTCGAGGAGTGCGTTCAGGGATGAGGAGAGACTACGCGCCGAAGTTACGTCTTTCGTCTGGAGCGACCTTCTAAGCTCCGGTCTGTTTTTCGCCTTTTCTGTTTTCGCCAAAAGGACACGAACGAAGAAGATACCGGTCTTTTTCTGATATAGACGAGCTGGCCGGGGTGAGCCCATGTGGACCTCTCAAGTGGACCCCCGCAAACGCAAAACCCCTGACAAGTCATCGACTTACCAGGGGTCTTGGTGTTGGTGGCGCTTCAGGGATTCGAACCCCGGACCTGCGGATTATGATTCCGTCGCTCTAACCGACTGAGCTAAAGCGCCTTAGTCTGCGATTATAACGGCCCATCGACCCGAACCTGCGGGGCGTCAGGCCCCGGCGCTGCTCCCTCTCGATGTTCAGTTTCTTCAAGAAGAAGCCCGCAGTTGCGCCGCTGATTGAGGCCGTGCAGGAGGCCACGCCCCTCGTGGTATCGCGCAAGCCGTGGCTGGCGCGCCTGCGCTCTGGGCTGCGCAATACAGGCTCCAGCATTGCACAGGTGTTCACCGGTGCGCAGATCGACGATGCGCTTTATGAAGAGCTCGAGGCTGCCCTGCTCATGGCCGACACCGGGGTTCGGGCCACCGAATTCCTGCTCGCCGACCTGAAGCGCCGGGTCAAGGCGAAACAAGTCACCGAGCCGCAGGCGGTCAAGGCGCTGCTCGCCGAGGCCGTGGCCGAACTGCTCCAGCCGCTGCAGCGAGCGCTCGAGTTGCAGGCCCTGGCGCCCACCGTGATGATGGTCGTCGGGGTCAACGGCGCCGGCAAGACCACCAGCATCGGCAAGCTGACGCGGCATCTGGTCGACGCCAAGCAGAAAGTCTTGCTTGCTGCGGCCGATACGTTTCGAGCGGCAGCGCGCGAGCAGCTGGCGGTGTGGGCCGATCGCAACCAGGTCGAAATCGTCAGCCAGGAGGGTGGCGACCCTGCGTCGGTGACCTTTGATGCGGTTGCCGCCGGCCGCGCGCGGGGCTGCGATGTCGTCATAGCGGACACTGCCGGTCGCCTGCCGACCCAGCTGCACTTGATGGAGGAGTTGAAGAAGATCCGGCGCACGATCGCCAAGGCCCTGAGCGGCGCGCCGCATGAGGTGCTGCTGGTCGTCGATGGCAACACCGGGCAGAACGCGCTCTCCCAAGTCAAGGCCTTCGACGAGGCCCTCCAACTCACCGGGCTGGTCGTGACCAAGCTCGACGGGACGGCCAAGGGCGGCGTGCTGGCCGCGATAGCGCTGTGGGTGCGTGAGCGGCCCGGCGGCGCGGTACCGGTCTATTTCATCGGTGTGGGGGAAAAGCTCGAAGACCTGGAAACTTTCGACGCGCGCGAGTTCGCGCAGGCCCTGCTCGACTGACAGCCCGGCCTCAGGCGTCAGGCCGCTTGCGCGCCACCGGTGACAGCGGCGTGGGGCCGCTGTCGAGGTCGTCGAACCAGGTCGACGACGGGGGCTCGCGGCGCGGGCCGTCGTCCGGCATTTCGGCGAACACCTCGGGCACCGGGATTTTGCCGTTGCCGATCGGGGGGGGCGGGCGCAATGCCTTCGGCGTGCCGATCGAGACGGGTGCCGGGGTCTGGTCGGGCACGCCGGTGCGCTGGATGATCTGGTCGCGGGCTGCTTCCGGCGTTGGCAGTGCCAGTTCGCGCCAGACGAAGACCTTGACGCCGGCAGCCTTCAGCACGCGGGACAGGCGGGCGCGCCGGCGAACCGCCCGTTCGCTTTCCTGTGCCGCCTGCAGCGACACCGCGCCGATGACCAGGGAAGCGCGGTCGCAGATCAGGAAATCGACGCTCAGGTGCCCCACGCGCGTCAACCACTCGGCGTAGGAATGCCGCCGAGGCACCCGAATGAAGCGGGCCAGGGGCACCTGGGAAAAGATCATGCACTCCGGCAGGGCCTTGACCAAGACTTCGTGCGCAGCGCGCTCGCCACCGGTCAGGAGCCGGGTGACCTCTGGGGGCCACGCGGCCACGGTGTCGAGATCGTCGCGCTCGCGCTTGAGGTCGGCATCTTCCTTGGTGGCTTTCCCGCGGGTCTTGAATGCGAAATACCCGCCGACGGCGGCCACGACCATCACCAGCAACGCCAGTAGTTCAAAGGACATGATCCGAGGGTCTATCGGGTGTTAGGACAACCCTGCACGATACGCGCCAATGCGGCGCAAAAACATCCCCAAGCGTATTGACTCGTTACAAGGGGCGAAACGGTGTCAGCGCGGGAACCCCTTCATGGCGCCCGAACCGCCCATGCGCTTCATCATCTTCATAAGGCCGCCCCCTTTCATCTTCTTCATCATCCCCTGCATCTGCTCGAACTGGTTGAGCAGGCGGTTGACCTCCTGGACCTGCACGCCCGCGCCGGCGGCGATGCGCCGCTTGCGGGTGGCCTTGATCAGTTCTGGCTTGCGCCGCTCCAGGGTCGTCATCGAACAGATGATGCCTTCCATGCGCCGCACGTCGCGTTCGGCGCGGTCCATGTCGGGTGCCGCACCGGCCTTGGGCATGAGTTGGCTCGGCAGCTTGTCCATCAACGAAGACAGGCCACCCATCTTCTTCATCTGCGAGATCTGTGACAGGAAGTCGTTGAGGTCGAATCCGGCGCCGCTCTTGACCTTGTCGGCCAGCTTCTGCGCGGCGTCGAGGTCGACCCCCTTCTGCACTTCCTCGACCAGCGCCACGATGTCGCCCATACCCAGGACGCGGCCGGCGTGGCGTTCGGCATCGAAGACCTCGAGGCCGTCGATCTTCTCCGAGACGCCCGCAAATTTGATCGGCGCGCCAGCGACCTGTCGCACCGACAGCGCCGCGCCGCCGCGCGAGTCGCCGTCGAGCTTGGTCAGAATGATGCCGGTCAGTGGCAGCGCGTCCTTGAAGGCCTTGGCTGTGTTGACCGCATCCTGGCCCTGCATGGCGTCGACGACGAACAGGGTTTCGACCGGGTTCAGGGCCGCGTGGAGGGCGCGGATCTCGGCCATCAGGGCCTCGTCGATCGCCAAACGCCCGGCGGTGTCGACGAGCAGCACGTCAAAATAGTGGCGCCGCGCGTGGTCGAGAGCGGCCAGCGCAATGTCGCGCGGCTGCTGGTCGGGGGTCGAGGCGAACCACTCGGCGCCGGCCTGCCGGGTCACTGTCTTCAGTTGTTCGATCGCGGCCGGACGGTAGACGTCGGCTGAGACGGTCAGCACCTTCTTCTTGCGCTTGTCGATCAGATGCTTGGCCAGCTTGGCGGTCGTCGTGGTCTTGCCGGCGCCTTGCAGGCCGGCCATCAGGATCACCGCCGGCGGCTGGGTGCTCAGGTCGAGGTCGGCCACGCCCTGGCCCATCGTTGCCGCCAGCTCGCGGTGAACGATGCCCACCAGCACCTGACCCGGGTTGAGCGAGCCCGTGACTTCCTGGCCGAGGGCTTTGTCCTTGACGCGTGCGATGAAATCGCGCACCACCGGCAAGGCGACGTCGGCTTCCAGTAGCGCCATGCGTACCTCGCGCAGCATGTCGGCGACGTTGCTGTCGGTGATGCGGGCTTGGCCCCGCATGGTCTTGACCAGACGCGACAGGCGATCGGAAAGGGTCGAGGTCATCGAGAGGCGGCAGCAGCCGAAAGTACACTGACCGCATGAGTTTAGCTTTCCGGTTTCGCGGCCGATGGCGCTGACCTTGGCATGGTGTGCCGGTCTGCTGGCCATGCTCGGCTATGCCGCCGCGGCTTGGCCTTGGCCAGCGCGGGCCCGCTGGCCCGAGGCGGCTCTGGCCATCGGCTGGCTGGCCCATGCCCTCAGCTTGGCGCTGGATGTCTTCGGCGTCGGGGCGGCCATTCCCGGGGCGCGGTTCGGATTTGCGCCGGCCTTGTCGGCCACGGTGTGGATCGTGCTTGCAGTCCACACCATTGAAAGCCGCCTGCTGCCGTTACCGGGCGTGCGACGCGTGCTGGCATTGGCCGGCGCGGTGGTTGTGCTGCTGGCCGCGCTCTACCCCGGCGAGTCGCGGCCGCATGCTGACTCACCCTGGTTGCCGGTGCACTGGCTGCTCGGGGTCGTCGCTTATGGCTTGTTGGCAGTCGCGGTCCTGCATGCCTGGCTGCTCGATACCGCCGAACGGCGCTTGCGAAGTCGGGCGACAAGTGTCGCGCGCAACCCGGGTGCGCTGCCATTGATGCAGCTCGAGCGCTTGACCTTTCGCTTTGTCGAGGTCGGATTCATCGTCCTCACCAGCGCGCTGGCGCTGGGCGCGTGGATGGCGCCTTGGCGCTGGGACCACAAGACCGTGCTGTCCTTGCTGGGCTGGGCCACCTTCGCCGTGCTGATTGGCGGCCGGCACTGGCGCGGCTGGCGCGGCCGGCAGGCGACGCGCTGGGTTTACGCCGGGGGAGTGCTGCTGCTGCTGGCCTACGTCGGCTCCCGCTTCGTGCTCGAGGTCATCTTGAACCGAGGCGGGTGAAGGGCGCATGTGTCGAAGATCGTGATCGTGCTCGTGGCGCTGGCGCTATTGGTCTGGCTCGTGTTGGGCAGCACCCGTCGGCGCACCAAGGAGGCTCGCCGCCAGCGTCCGGCTGCCACCGATGAGCAGGCCGCGACGAAGGTCGAAGGCATGGTCGCCTGTGCGCATTGCGGCATTCATCTGCCCACCAGCCAGGCGCTGCTAGGACAGGGGCGGCCGTACTGCAGCGCCGAACACCGTGACGGCGGGCCGCGTGCTGTCTGAGAGCCGGCGACGCCCGTGGCATGCGGCAGCGCGTTCCGATGAGTGAGCCGACAGCGCCGATCGCTGCGACCGCAGAGCGGCGCCGGAGCGATCGCCGCGGTGCGGCGCGCCGCAACGAGCCTTGGCCGGCAACGGTGGCCGACGATTCGCTGTTCGATGCCCTGGGTGTCGGCGCACTCCCTGACGGTGATGGTCGCGACAATGCCACCGACGCCGCCGAACGCAGTGCCTTTGTCCCTGGCTGGGGCGAGACCTCGCAGCCAGCCGACAGCCGCTTCCTGTCGCGCCAAGCGCGCCGTATCGTGTCCGCTGGCAGCAGCACGTTCGAACGCCTTTACAGGATCTTTGTCGGCGCCCGAGCGGTTCTCGGGGTCGCGCTGCTGCTGACGCAGATCCTGGGCAGCCTGCTCGGAGCGCGATCTCCACTGGCACTGACCGTGTGCCTCCTGTACGCCGCGCAGGCGCTGATCCTGTGGGTGCTGCCGCGCTTTCGCAGCGCGGCGCGCACGCAGACGCGCCTGACACGCCGGCAGTGGCTGGCCACGATCGGTTTCGACCTTCTGACCTTTTCGGCCCTGCACGCGTTGGAGCCTGGCACGGCGTTCAACTTTGTGGCGCTGCTGGTGTTGCCAGTGCTGATGGCCGGCGTGCTGACCTCGCGCCTGCTGGCCCTGGCGACCTCAGCAGCGGTATCGCTGATGCTCTTGCTCGCGGCCTGGCGCACTGGCCTCAATCTCGGTGATCTGGCTACCACGATGACACCGGCTGGCCTGGCGGGCGTCGGCTTCTTCGTCATCACCCTGCTGACCGGTGAGCTGGCAGGTCGCCTCGCGCGCGAGGAAATGACCGCCCGCGGCAGCCTCGAGCTGGCGCGTCAGCAGGCCCAGTTGAACCGCCTGGTGATTGAGGAGATGGCCGACGGCGTGCTGGTGGTCGACCGACGCGGGCGTGTCCGGGCGGCCAACCCTGCCGCGCGGCGCCTGCTCGTGTTGCGCGGCCTGGGCCGCGCGGCTCCTTTTCAGCTGCAGGACGATCCGGCCTGGGCCGAACTGAGCCGTGTCGTCGACCAGGCCTTCGAGGCCGGCCGCTGGCCCGAAGCGGCGCACGACCTGACCTTGCACTTTGCCGGCGGCATGACGCGTGCGCTGCGCCTGCGCGCGCGTTTCACGCGGCCGCGGGCGAACCCGTCGGCAAGCACCAAGGCCGCCGAGGCCGCGCCGGCGCACGAGGTTTTCTGTGTCGTCTTCATCGAGGATCTGCGCAGCGTTCAGGCGCGTACGCGCCAGGAGAAGCTGGCGGCGATGGGCCGCGTGTCGGCGGGCATCGCCCACGAGATTCGCAATCCGCTGGCCGCGATTGCGCAGGCCAATGCCCTGCTGGCCGAAGAGGCGGTGGGCGCCGAGCAACAAATGCTGACGGCCATGGTCGCCGACAACGTCGAGCGCCTGAAGCGCCTGGTCGACGACGTGATGGAAGTGGCGCCGGGCATCGATGCGACGCCGCGCACGATCGACCTCGGCGCCGAAGTCGGCCGCATCGTCGCCGATTGGGCACGCACGAGCCAGTTCGGGCTCGGCAGCGGGAGCCGCTTGCAGGTCGAGTTGCC
>DATDES010000054.1:0-6592 GCA_036522975.1 Burkholderiaceae bacterium
ACATGGCGCTTGAGGAATTGAGCGATCGGCGACAAAAGCTCGTGCGCTGGAATGTGCTGCAGCGCGGCTTCCGCCGATGACCAAGGATGGTTCAGCGCCCGCAGCCAGGCGAACACCCCCGTGGACTCCGTGATGGGGAGGACCTGCATAGCTTCGATGGTGACGACGAGCCGGCTGGCCATGTGCGGCGCGTGCGGCTCGAACGCCCACTCGTAAGTGCCGCAGCCGACGCGGACGTTGCCCGAAGACCGCTCTGACATGCCCACCAGCCAAGGACAGGTGAACTCGCGAACGCCTGGCAGCGGACGGCCGAGATAAAAGGAATAGACGTTCTCGTTCGAGAGCGCGAAGCTTCGAACCAGGACCTCCGCAATGGCGGAGCGCCCCTGAGTGAAAGCCGGGAACGCAATGTTCGCTGACTGGTTGTGAATGACCAGTTCCGCGCTGGGCGCGAAAACGTCTTCGAGCAAGTGGGGACGGTTCTCGTCCTTGGCGTGGAAGTAGCCTCGCAGTAGAGCCTCTGGCGTGAAGAACGTCGGCTGCATGGCAGTGGTCAGATGGTGTTCCTTGCCTACCGTGTCAAGCTAACCCGCGGGCCGCGCCGGTGCACGCCTCGCACCGCCCGGCCTTCTTCGCGACGACGACCCGATCGGCGCCACGCTCAAACGTCCCGCCGCATCGCCCGCGACAGCAACAGGACCGGCAACAGGCCGACGACCACGATCGCGAGCGACGGCAGCGCCGCCTCGGCAAGGCGCTCGTCTCGCGCCAGGTTGTAGGCCACGACGGCCAGGGTGTCGCTATTGAAGGGGCGCAACACCAGGGTCGCCGGCAACTCCTTCATCACGTCGACGAACACCAGCAGCGCCGCGGCCAGCACGGAACGACGCAACAGCGGCGCATGCACCGCGGCCAGCAAACGGCCGCGCGACGCGCCGAGCATCCGTGCGCTGTCGTCCAGGCTGGCAGGCAGTCGAGCATAGCCGGCCTCCAGCGACTGCAGGGCCACCGCCGAAAATCGCACCAGATAGGCGTACAGCAAGCCCGCGACGCTGCCGGTGACGATGGTGCCGAGCGGCGCGGCGGGCCACAGGGCCTGCACCGCACCCACCGGCAACAGGATGCCGACGGCGATCACCGCACCCGGCAAGGCGTAACCGAGCGACACCGTGCGCACCGCGCCATGCAGCGCGCGCGTGCGCAAACGCCGGTCAGCGCGCGTGCTGCTCAGACGCAGCGCGAACGCCAGGGCCATGGCGAGCAGCGCGGCCAGGATCGCCGCGGTGGCGGCGAGCTGGAAGCTGGTCAGGCACCACTGCGCAAAGCGGGCCAGCGGCAGGCCGAAGTCGCCGTACAGCGCCTCCTGCCACACCAGCCGTGCCAGCACGACCAGTGGCAACAGGAAGCCGAACACCACGGGCACGGCGCACAGGCTCCAGGCCAACCAGGCCAGGCGGCCCTGCAAGACCACCGCACGGCCCTCGTTGCCAGACGAATGGGCGGCAGCGCGGGTGGAGGCGAAGCGCAGGTGCCTGCGCGCGCGGCGCTCGGCCCAGAGCAGCAGGGCGACCAGCAGGAGCAATAGCGAAGCCAACTGCGCCGCCGCGGTGCGGTCATTCATGACCAGCCAGGCCTTGTAGATGCCGGTCGAGAAGGTCGTCAGGCCGAAGTAGGACCCGACGCCATAGTCGGCCAGGGTTTCCATCAATGCCAGGGCGACGCCGGCCACCAGGGCCGGGCGCGACAGCGGCAGGGCTACCGCACCGATCCGCCGCCACAGGCCGGCACCGAGCAGGCGCGCGGCTTCCATCATCTGCACGCCGCGCTCGGCGAGCGACGTGCGCACGAGCAGGTAGACGTAGGGATAGAGGCAGAGCACGAACAGCAACACGGCCCCAGAGAGGCTGCGCACGTCAGGCCAAAGCGCACCCTCCAGCCCGGTCACGGTGCGCAGGGCCGACTGGGCCGGGCCGCTGAACTGGAGGAAGTCGGTGTAGGCATAGGCCAGCACATAGGCCGGCATGGCCATCGGCAGCAGCAGGGCCCACTCGAAGATCCGCCGGCCCGGAAACTCGAACAGCGCGACCGCGGACGCTGCACCGCCGCCGAGCAGGGCCACGCCGACGGCAACGAAGGCGGCCAAGAGCAGCGATTGAAGCGCGTAACCGACCAGTACGGTCTGGAACTGGTGCGTCAGGACCGCCCAGGCCGCTGCGTCGAACGCCAGCCAGGCGCCGAGCACTCCGAGCACCGGCATGGCCAGCAGAAGACAGGTCAGGGACAGCAGGGTACGCATCGCGCCAAGGCTTCGCAAATGCGAATAATCCGCATTCTTATGTAACAGCTATCATACGGGCATGTTCCTTCAGGTCGACCAGGTCGGCGTTCGCTATCCCGGCAGCCGTGCGTCACACGATGCGGTGCAGGCGGTGTCGCTGGAACTGGTCAAGGGCCAGATCGGCGTGCTGATCGGCCCTTCGGGCTGCGGCAAGACCTCGCTCCTGCGGGCGGTGGCCGGGCTGGAGCGCGTCGCCAGCGGGCGGGTGGCGATGGACGGCCGCCTGCTGGCGGACCCGGTGCACCATGTGCCCGCCGAGGCCCGGCGCATCGGCATGGTGTTTCAGGACTACGCCCTCTTCCCGCACCTGAACGTGCACGACAACGTGGCCTTCGGCGTGCGCGACCTGCCGCGCCCCCAGCGCGCGGAGCGCATCGGGCAGGTCCTCGAACTGGTCGGCCTGGCCCATGCGGCGCGGCGTGCGCCGCACCAGCTGTCGGGTGGCCAGCAGCAGCGGGTCGCGTTGGCGCGCGCCCTCGCGCCACAACCCCAGTTGCTGCTACTCGACGAGCCGTTCTCGAATCTCGACGTCGACCTGCGCGAACGCTTGGCCCACGACATCCGCGCGATCCTGAAACAGGCCGGCACGACCGCGCTGTTCGTGACCCACGACCAGATCGAGGCCTTCGCGATCGGTGACCTGATCGGCGTGATGCAGCAGGGCCGGCTCGAGCAGTGGGACGACGCTTACACGCTGTACCACCGCCCGGCCACACGCTTCGTGGCCGACTTCATCGGTCACGGTGTGTTCGCGCCGGCCCGCATCATCGAGACCGCCGACGGCCCACGTGTGCAGACGCCGCTGGGTGCGCTGGCCGACGCCGCCGAGTGCCCGCTGCCAGGCGCCTATCCGGGCGGCGAATGCGATGTTCTGCTGCGTGCAGACGACATCGTCCACGACGACGCCGCGCCGGTGAAAGCCTGCATCGAACGCAAGGCCTTCCGCGGGTCGGAGTTCCTGTACACCCTTCGCCTGGCCAGCGGCGAACGCGTACTGGCCCATGTGCCCAGCCACCACGACCACCAGATCGGCGAGTGGATCGGCATTCGGGCGGTTGTTGACCATGTCGTGACCTTCGACCGCGCGGTGCCTTTGACTGCTTGAAATGGGGGTTGAACTTTGCCGTTGTTAACACGCTCGAATGCGGGCTGCGGCGTATAGTGGGCGCAGTGAATTCAGGAGTTTCCGCCATGAGCGCGAAGTTGAAAGTTGCTGGCTTTGTGGCGGTGGGCGCGCTGGCCGGCGCGCTGACCACGATGCAGTTGCAGGCCTTTGCCCGCGGCAGTTTCGCGCCGTTGCCGCTCGAGGAGTTGCAACAACTGGCCTCGGTGTTCGGCATGATCAAGACCGATTACGTCGATTCGGTCGACGAGAAGAAGCTGATCACCGACGCCATCGGTGGCATGGTTTCGGGGCTGGACCCCCACAGCCAGTATTTCGACAAGAAGTCGTTCAAGGAATTCCGCGAAGGCACCACCGGCAAGTTCGTCGGCATCGGCATCGAGATGGCGATGGAAGACGGGCTGGTGAAGGTCGTGTCCCCGATCGAGGGCTCGCCGGCCTTTCGCGCCGGCCTGAAGAGCGGCGACCTGATCACGCGGATCGACGAAACGCCCGTCAAGGGCCTCACGGTCGACCAGGCCGTCAAGCGCATGCGCGGCGAACCCAACACCAAGGTCGTTCTGCAGGTGTTCCGCAAGGACGAGGCGCGCAACTTCCCGGTGACCCTGGTCCGTGAAGAGATCCGCCAGCAGAGCGTGCGCAGCAAGGTCGTCGAACCCGGCTACGCATGGCTGCGCATCAGCGTGTTCCAGGAGCGCTCGCTCGACGATTTCGCGCGCAAGGTCGACGAGATCTACAAGGCCGAACCGAACCTGAAGGGCCTGGTGCTCGACCTGCGCAACGACCCGGGCGGCCTGCTCGACGGCGCTATCGGCATCTCGGCGGCCTTCCTGCCGGCCGATGCGCTGGTCGTCACGACCAACGGCCAGGTGGCCGACTCCAAGGGCACCTTCAAGGCCGCGCCAGAGTTCTACGCCCGCCGCGGCAGCGACCCGCTGCGCCGCCTGCCCGAAGCCATCAAGAAGGTGCCACTCGTGGTGCTGGTCAACGAAGGGTCGGCCTCGGCTAGCGAGATCGTCGCCGGCGCACTCCAAGATCACAAGCGCGCAACCATCATGGGGGCGCAGACCTTTGGCAAGGGCTCGGTGCAGACCTGGCGCCCGCTGACCGCCGATACGGCGCTGAAGATCACGACGGCCCGCTACTACACGCCGCAAGGCCGCTCGATTCAGGCCACCGGCATCGTGCCCGATGTCTGGCTCGACGAAACCGCCGAAGGCAATGTCTTCGCCGCCCTGCGTCTGCGCGAGGCCGATCTCGACAAGCACCTGACCACGCCCGACGAGAAGAAGGACGAGGCGCGCGCCAAGGCCCGCGAAGACGCACGCAAGAAGTTCGAGGAGCAGCAGGCCAAGAGCAAGGAGCCGATCAAGCCCCTGCCCGAGTTCGGCAGCCTCGAAGACTTCCCGCTGCGCCAGGCGTTGAACCATTTGCAAGGCAAGACGGTGCTGGCCTCGAAGACCGCTGTCGAGCGCAAGGCCGAAGCCAAGACCGAGTGAGTTTTCTGCAAGCTTCCCTTGAAAGGCCCGCCCTCGGCGGGCCTTTTTTCCTTCCTGCGAAGCGTACCCATTGAACGATTCACAGCTGCTGCGCTACTCGCGCCATATCCTGCTCGACGAAATCGGCATCGAGGGGCAGCAGCGCCTGCTTGCCGCGCATGCGCTCGTGATCGGCGCCGGCGGCCTGGGCTCGCCGGTCAGCTTGTACCTGGGCACGGCGGGCGTCGGGCGCCTGACCCTGGTCGACCACGACACGGTCGACCTCACCAACCTCCAGCGCCAGATTGCACACAACCTGGCCCGCGTCGGCCGGCCCAAGGCCGAATCCGCCCGGGACACGATCGCCGCGATCAACCCCGACGTTCAGGTCATTCCCCTCAATGAACGGGCCGATGCCGAGCACCTGGACAGCTTGGTGCGCGATGCCGACGTGGTCGTCGATTGCAGCGACAACTTCGCGACCCGACACGCCGTCAATGCTGCCTGCGTGGCGCACCGCAAGCCGCTGGTGGCAGGGGCCGCGATCGGCTTCGATGGCCAGGTCTCGGTCTATGACACTCGCGACCCGGCGGCCCCTTGTTACGCCTGTCTGTTCCCTGCAGAGGCCACCTACGAGGAAGTGCAATGCTCGACGATGGGTGTGTTCGCGCCGCTCGTCGGCATCATCGGTTCGGTGCAGGCGGCCGAGGCCCTCAAGCTGCTCGCGGGTATCGGTCACTCACTGGCGGGGCGCTTGCAGATGCTCGATGCGCGAACCATGGAGTGGCACGAGATCCGCATGCAGCGCAGCCCGGACTGCCCGGTCTGCGCCACCCGCTGACTCAGGTGCGCAGCACCCCCAGCAGGGCCTCGGCGACCTCGATGCCCTCGGCCTCGGCTTGGCGGCGCAAGGCTTCGCGCCGCGCGCCGGGCAGGCGCACACCGTCGTCCTTGAGCATCTCGGCCACCAGCACCTCGACGCGCGCCAGGTACTGCGCCGAGCCGGCCAGCGCGCCGGGGTCGACGACGACAAAGGCCTGGCCGATGCGCGGCCGGTTGCCCTCGTCGACGAAGAAGCTCGACGCCTCGAAGCCGAACTGAGCGCCGATCAGCGCCGTCACGAGCAGTTCGACCACCAGGGCCAGCATCGCGCCCTTGGGCGACGACACTGCGCCGAGCGGGAGCATCGAGCCGGCCAACCCGGCCTTTGCGTCGGTCGTCGGTCGGCCCTCGGCGTCGAGCGCCCAACCCAATGGGATCGGCTGGCCTTGCTTGGCCGCGACCATCACCTTGCCACGGGCGACCTCGGACAGGCTGAGGTCGATCATCAACGCATCGGCGTCGCGGCGCGGAAACACCGCGGCCACGGGGTTGGTTCCGAAGATCGGGTGCCTGCCGCCCGCCGCCGGCATGGCCGCCGGCGAATTGGCGAACCCCAACCCGACCATGCCGGCCTCGGCCACCGGCCGCAGGTGATCGACGACGACGCCGCAGTGGTGGCTGTTGGTCACGCCGGCAAAGGCGACGCCGTGTTCTCGCGCCCTGGCGATCGCTTCACGAACGGCCAGCTCGCAGGCGGCGAATGCGAGGCCTTCGCCGGCGTCGATCTGCACCGCACCGCCTCGCGCCGCCGCCACACGCGGCACGGCGTCC
>DATDES010000055.1:0-5811 GCA_036522975.1 Burkholderiaceae bacterium
CTGATCGCCGGCGTCGGCTGGCAGACAGCATTGGTGATCCTCGCGCTCGGCGTCCTGATGATCCTGCCGCTGGCCTTCGGGCTGAAGGAGCCGCCGCGGGTCGCAGTCCCGGGCGCTGCGCAGCAAAGTGTTCTGGGCGCGGTGCGCGAAGCCTTCGGCTATCGCAGCTTCCAGTTGCTGATGGCCGGCTATTTCGTCTGCGGCTTTCAGGTCGTCTTCATCGGCGTGCACCTGCCCAGCTACCTGAAGGACCATGGCCTGACGCCGCAGGTGGCCACCGTCGCGCTGGCGCTGATCGGGCTGTTCAACGTCGTTGGGACCTATGCGGCGGGTGCCCTCGGCCAGCGGCTGGCGAAGCGCCACATCCTGAGCGCGATCTACGCAGCGCGCTCGGTCGCCATCGTCGCCTTCCTCGCCGCGCCGTTGACGCCTTGGTCGGTATACCTCTTCGCAGCAGTGATGGGTGTGCTGTGGCTTTCGACGGTCCCACCGACCAATGCCGTCGTCGCGCAGATGTTCGGCCCGCGCCACTTCTCGATGCTCGGCGGCTTCGTCTTCCTGAGCCACCAGATCGGCTCCTTCCTCGGCGTCTGGCTCGGCGGCAAGCTCTACGACGCGACGGGAAGTTACGACCTCGTCTGGTGGATCGCGGTGGCGCTGGGAGTGTTTGCTGCATTGATCAACGTGCCGGTGCGCGAGAGCGCGATCCAGCGCCCGGCAGGCCTGGCGGCGGCATGAGCCGACCGGTGCTACCGTCTTGGCTGCGCTCGCGCTGGCTGTGGCGTGCCGCGTCGCTGCTGGCGCTCGCGCTGGTCTTCGCCTCCTATCTGCGACCCGACCTGATGTTCGACTTGGCGAGCCGCGTCTGGAGCTGCTTCTGAACGCGCACAAGGGCCTGGAACCGTCTACATGGGTCACCCGCTGGTCGCGGCTGATCGCACCGGGCGGCAAGGTGCTCGACGTGGCCTGCGGCGGCGGCCGCCACCTGCGCTGGCTGAGTGCGCGGGGCTTCGAGCTCACTGGCGTCGATCGGGACGCGGCAGCAGTGGCCGACCTCGCGGCGCAAGCCCGGGTGCTGGTCGCCGACATCGAGAATGACCGTTGGCCGCTCGCCGATGAACGCTTCGACGCAGTGGTCGTCGCCAACTACCTGTGGCGCCCGCTATGGCCGGTGCTGCGGAACAGCCTCGCCGACGGTGGGGTGCTGATCTACGAAACCTTCGCCGTCGGCAACGAAGTCTTCGGCAAGCCATCGAACCCGGCCTTTCTGCTGCGCGGGGGCGAGTTGCTCGAGGCCTGCCATGGCCTCCATGTGGTGGCCTACGAGGACGGGGTGCTCGAGGCACCGACACGCTGTGTCCAGCGCATCGCTGCCATCCAGCGCCCAAGCCCTGGCGCCCGTCATCCGCTTTGAGAGGGGCGGGGGCGCTGCCAGCTAAAATGCGGCGCTTGATGGAGAACCGAGCCCCCATGGAACCGATTGTTGGCAGCATCGTCGCGCTGGTCACACCGATGCACGACGACGGTAGCGTCGACTATCCCGCGCTGCGCCGCCTGATCGACTGGCACGTCGCCGAAGGCACGGCCTGCATCGGCGTGGTCGGAACGACCGGCGAGTCGCCCACCGTCGACGTTCAGGAACATTGCGAGATCATTCGCGTTTCCGTCGAGCATGCGGCGGGCCGCGTACCTGTGATGGCTGGCGCGGGGGCGAATTCGACCCGCGAGGCGATCCAGCTGTCGAAGTTCGCGCTCGAGGTCGGCGCCGATTGCACGCTGCAAGTGGTGCCGTACTACAACAAGCCGACCCAAGAAGGCATCTACCGCCACTTCCGCGCCATCGCCGAAGCGGTGGACATTCCCGTCGTGCTCTACAACGTGCCGGGGCGGACCGTTGCCGACATGCAGCATGAAACCGTGATGCGCTTGACCCAGGTGCCCGGTATCGCCGGCATCAAGGAAGCCAGCGGCAACATCGACCGCGCGGCGTGGCTGGTCAAGCAAGCGCCGCCCGGCTTCTCGGTCTACTCGGGCGACGACCAGACCGCAATTGCCCTGATGTTGCTCGGTGGGCATGGCAATGTCAGCGTCACGGCCAACGTGGCGCCGCGTGCGATGGCTGAGCTGTGCAAGGCGGCCATCGCTGGCGATGCGCGACAGGCTGGCGCGATCCACATGAGGCTACTGGCGCTGCACCGTCAGCTCTTCGCCGAGCCGAACCCAATCCCGGTCAAATGGGCTCTGGCGCGCCTGGGCCGTTGCGGCCCGGCCTTGCGCCTGCCCCTGGTGGATATGTCCGAGTCATTGAAAGGCCCGCTCGAGGCTGCGATGCGCGAAGCCGGCCTGCTTTGACGGGTTGTCGCTGCCAACCGTTTTCCGTCTTCTGCGTTCCTTCCCTCTTCCTGTCCGCCGGCCGCCGCGATGCGCCGCACCACCCATGCACCTTGTGACCGCCTCCCTTCCTCACTTGCGCGCCGCGACCCTGATCACCGCGGGGCTCGTGCTCAGTGCCTGCTCGAGCGTCGACGGGTTCATGTCGGGTGACAAGATCGACTACAAGAGCCAGGCGGCCAAGACCGCGCCACTCGATGTCCCCCCCGATCTGACCCAACTCCAGCGCGATGGGCGCTACCAGCAACCGAGCAGCGGTTCGGTCAGCGCCAGTGCCTTTGGCACCGCTGCTGCCACGGCCGCGGTCGCAGCCAGTACCACGAGCAACGTAGCCCCGTCCAGCGTCGGCGAGATGCGTCTCCTTCGCGACGGCAATCAACGCTGGCTGACCGTGCCCCTGGCGGCAGAGCAGCTCTGGCCACAGCTGCGCACCTTCTGGCAGGAGCGCGGATTCAACCTCGTCATCGACAGCCCCGAAACCGGTGTGATGGAAACCGACTGGGCGGAAAACCGCGCCAAGATTCCACAGGACATCCTCCGCCGCACGCTCGGCAAGGCCCTCGATTCCCTCTATGACACCGGCGAGCGCGATCGCTTTCGGGTCCGCGTCGAACGCACAACCACTGGCAGCGACGTCTTTCTCAGCCACCGTGGAATGGTCGAAGTCCTGGTCGGCGGCCGCGAGGGCAGCACGGTCTGGACCCAGCGCCCGAGCGATCCGCAACTCGAAGCCGAGTTCCTGTCGCGCCTGATGGTCAAGCTCGGCACCAAGGAAGAAGTCGCGCGCACGGCAGCCGCCAATCCGGTCCCGGCGACCAATGCGCCGCCGAGGGCCCGCTTGGTTACAGGACAAGCTGCGGCGACGCTGCAGGTCGACGAGGGCTTCGATCGCGCGTGGCGCCGCGTCGGCCTGACGCTCGACCGCAGCGGATTCACGGTGGAAGACCGCGACCGCGCCGGCGGCCTCTACTTTGTCCGCTACGTCGATCCGAAGAATGCGGCAACCGCGGATCCCGGCTTCCTCGCCAAGATCTTCAGTTTCGGCAGTTCTGACGCGGCGCAAACCCCGGTGCGCTACCGCATCGCCGTCAAGGCGGAGGGCGAGCGGACCAATGTCTCGATCCAGAACGCCCAAGGTGGGCCCGAGAACGGCGCCGTCGGCCAACGCATCGCGAGCTTGCTGGTCGACGACCTGAAGTAGCCCGGCGCCCGTGCTGCGCTTCACCAGCCTGGGCAGCGGCAGCAGCGGCAACGCAACGCTGGTCGAATCGCTGTCCAGCGATGAAGGCAGGTGCCCGACGCGCGTGTTGATCGATTGCGGCCTGGCGCCGCGCCAGCTTGCCGCGCGATTGGCGCTACGCGGCCTGCTGGTCGCCGACATCGATGCGGTGTTCGTAACGCACGAGCACAGCGACCATGTCGGGGGTGTGATTGCGTTGGAACGTCGCCATGGCATGCCGGTGTGGGCGAGCGCCGGAACCTGGCAACGGGCGACTGCAAGGCTCCCGCGAGCACCTGCCCACTGCGTCGCGCGTGACGGCGAGCCAATCGCAGTGGGTGCAATCACCCTGTGGCCGTTTGCCGTGCCGCACGATGCCGCCGAGCCCCTGCAACTGACCTGTAGCGACAGCGCACATCGGATCGGCATCCTGACCGACCTCGGCGAGCCCACGGATGCCATTGCACGCGCTCTGCAAGGTTGCGATGCCCTCTTGCTCGAAGCCAACCACGATCGATCCCTGCTGACCAGCGGCGCCTACCCGGCGTGGCTGAAGCGGCGCATCGGCGGTGATCGCGGCCATCTGGCTAACAGCCAGTCCGCGTCATTGCTGGACGCGTGCCGGCATGCGGCCTTGCAACACGTGGTGGCGGCCCACCTGAGCCAACAGAACAACCGACCCGAACTCGCCTTGGCCGCACTGCGCGGCGCACTCGGATCGGCCACGACATGCCTGTCGGTGGCTGATGCTGCCCACGGCTGCGACTGGATCGAGATCGATTGACGCGGGCGGAATGAAAAGAGCCGCCCAAAGGCGGCCCACGAAACAGTCGGTGTAACGCGAGTTACTTCGACGCAGCCGAAGCAGCGGCGGTGGCGCTTTCAACAGCCGAAGCCGCGTCGGCAGCGGCCGTTGCCGGGGCCGGAGCCGGGGTGACGACAGCCGGGGCCGGCGCGGGAGCAGCAGCTTCTTCCTTCTTGCCGCAGGCAGACAGGGCGACGACAGCAACGAGGGATGCCAACAGGAGCGACTTGTTCATTTGAAAATCCTTGGGGTTCGGAGAGATCGAACGATCTCAGGTAATTGTTGGATTCACGTGTGAATCCGCGTCTGTCAAGGACAAGAGTCGCTTTAACAATCGCCCTTGTACCTAGCCCATAAGTATAGCGGTCCTTAGGGATTGCCCTAGAGGCCCAGCTTATTGGCCGGAAAGTCGCTCTCGGAACGTTGCATAAGTACGTCAACCACTTCACGCCACGCACTGACCTCGCTGTCGTCGGCCAGCCAGTGCCCGCGCCATCGCAGGCGGTCGGCAAGCAGCAGGCTGTGCGCGCCAGCCAGGAGCAGCGTTGGCACCTGTGAGCTTTCGACCTCCGTGGCGCGGCATTCGATGACATGCGCCCAGGTGCGACGCCAATCGGAAAAGCGCGGGCAGCGCCGCGGCAGGTCGTCGAACTGACAGGCGATCATCAACAACTGACGCTTGGGCAAGCGTGCCCAAGCCGTGAGCGCGGCCAGGAGCGCCGGATCTTCGAGTGGCCAGGCCCCGAAGTCGGGGTCGACGAAACAGAGCTCCCGGGCGCGTTCGCGCGCGGCCTGCGAAAGCGCCCGCTGCAGCGCGGCGGTAAATGCGCTTCGCCCATCGATGAGGGCGGCACTTGCCGGGTGCTCTGGGCCGTGTGATGTCATGGCGTCTCCTGCGGCACCTCAATCATGCACATGCAGCCACCCATTGGCCAGCCATTCGCAGAGCTGGCCCCGCGCGGCGGGGCTGGCATGGCGGACGGCTCGATCGACGAGCCGGCGCCGGTCGGCCAACTCGCGCATCAGGCGCGCATCGCGTCCGGCAGCGCGCAGCGACTCGCCGTTGATGAAGACGTGGTGTGCGTCGTAGGCCATTCGGGTCCGGCGGTCTAGCCGGACAGCACCGCCGACGATCGGCGTCGCGTCCGGCAATGCATCGAACCAGACCTGGGCCTTGGGCTCGGTGAGCCATTCACCCAGTGCTCGCTCGAGCAACTGAGGATCTCCCAAGGCCCGGGCCAGGGCTTGTCGGGCAAATTGCTGCAAGGCTGGAGGCACAGCGCCGGGCGCGTCGGTGGCAGGCTGTGCTGGATCTCGATAGGGCCGTAGGGGCGTCGCTGGATCGTCATCGTGCAAGTCGTCAGCCAGGCGCCCGAGCAGGGCCTGCGCCAGCTCA
>DATDES010000056.1:0-2131 GCA_036522975.1 Burkholderiaceae bacterium
CGCCGCGCGAAAGGGCTCTGAACTGTCGCGTGGCCGGTAGCCGATGTGGCGGGCCGCGGTGTTGTCCCACCAGGTGGTGGTGTTGTCGGACATGCCGTAGATGATGCTGTGGCCGACCACCGGCGCGCTCAGGCTGGCCACCACCAGGCGCTCCAGGTCGTCGTAGCTCAGCCAGGTGGCGAGCATGCGCCGGTCCTTCGGCTCAGGGAAGCTGGAGCCGATGCGCAGGCTCACGGTTTCCAGGCCGTAGCGGTCGAAGTAGAACTGCGCCAGGTTTTCGCCGAAGGCCTTGCTCAGGCCGTAGTGGCCGTCCGGGCGCATCGGCGCACGTGCATCGATGACTTCGTCCTGCCGATAGAAGCCGGTGACGTGGTTCGAACTGGCGAAGACGATGCGCTTCACGCCGTGCACACGCGCCGCTTCGTACAGGTTGTACGCGCCGACGATGTTGGCTTGCAGGATCGGCTCGAAAGGGCCTTCGACCGACACGCCGCCCAGATGCACCACCGCGTCCACGCCTTGCAGCAAAGCATGCACCGCGTCACGGTCCTGCAGTTCGGCGCGCTGCACTTCCTCGCCGGCGGCGGCGCTGCCGAGCGCGGCGATGTCGCTCAAGCGCAGCGTGTCGCAATAGGCCTTCAGGCGCCTTCGCAGTTCACGACCCAGACCGCCGGCGGCGCCGGTGAGCAGGATGCGTGTGAAGCGAACGGTGGTGGGGTGAGCAGCGGGCATCGGGTCGGGAAGTGCAGCGGATTCGGGTGAATGCTGTTGTCTTGTGTCATCAGTTGTCGTACAACACGCTTATTGTTCGATGAAGCGCCAGTGCATGTCAATGCAAAGCAACTGAGGGTTTCCACGGAGGGCCAATGGAATCAGTGAACGCCGCTCGACGCCGACCGCGCAGCCTGGCACTCGACCTCGTCGAGTCGTTGGGCGAGCGCATCCGTGACGGCCGCCTGGCGGCCGGCGACAAGCTGCCCACCGAGGCTGCCTTCATGTCTGAGTTCGGCGTCAGCCGCACGGTGGTGCGCGAGGCCTTGTCGAAGTTGCAGGCGTCGGGCCTGGTGGAAACGCGCCACGGCGTGGGCACCTTCGTGGTCGGCGCGGGCGATGCGGCGGCTTTTCGCATCGACCTGCAGCAGCTGGCCACGCTGCGCGATGTGGTCGCGGTGCTCGAGTTGCGCATCGGTGTCGAAAGCGAAGCCGCCAGCCTGGCGTCGCGCCGCCGTACCGAGCACAACCTGCAGGTCATGCGGGCTGCGCTGGATGCCTTCGCATTGGCGGTGGAACAGGGCGGCGATTCGGTGCCGGCCGACTTCCAGTTCCACACCGAAATCGCCCGGGCCACGCAGAACGAGCACTTCACCCGGTTGCTCGCGTCGCTCGGTTCGATGATCATTCCGCGCGCGAGGTTGGACACGGGCAGCGACGCCGACGAAGAACGGCTGGCCTACCTGCGGCGTGTGAACGCCGAGCATGAAAGCATCCTCGACGCCATTGCCAACCAGGATGCCGAGGCCGCGCGCGCGGCGATGCGCACCCACCTGACGAACAGCCGCGAACGCCGCCGCCGCGCCGCGGCGCTGGGCTTGGAAGCCGCATGAGGCGACCTCGTCGGCACCGAAGGCTTGCCAGAAGAACGTAATGGCGCTATCCTTTAAGTTGTACGATGACTGATGACTGCCGCTGCGCAACGGTTGTCTCGAACCGCACTGACCCCCTTCTTCGGGAGACCCACATGAAACGCAAATTCCTAGGCACGCTGGTGGCCCTTCTCGGCGCGACGCTGTGGGCCCCCGCCGCCATCGCCCAAGACTGGCCGAGCAAGCCGATCCGCATCATCGTGCCGTACCCGCCCGGCGGCTCGTCCGACATCATCGCGCGCGCCATCAGCAAGCCGTTGTCCGAGGCGCTGAAGCAGACGGTCATCATCGAGAACAAGCCGGGTGCCAACGGCAACACCGGCACCGACTTCGTTGCCAAATCGACCGACGGCCACACCTTCCTGCTGTGCGACGTGGGCGCGCTGGCCATCACCGCATCGGTTTACAGCAAGCTGCCCTTCGACCCGTCGAAGGACCTGCGTGGCGTGACCATGCTGGCCTATTCGCCGCACCTGCTGGTGGTGCAC
>DATDES010000057.1:0-12575 GCA_036522975.1 Burkholderiaceae bacterium
GAATCGACGTAGGCGATCGCGCGCTCGAGCGCGCGCACCATCGCCGCGCCTGCCAGCTCTTCTTTGGAGGTGAAGTGTTTGTACAGGCTGGCCTTGGCCATGCCCGCGTCGGCGGCCACCTCGTCGACCGTCATCAGGTCATAGCCCTTGGTGGCCAGCAGGCGGTTGACGGCCTGAACGATCGCGTCCTCGCGGACGCGCAGCAGTTGTTCTCGATAAGGAATCGCCGCCATGGCCCGGAGTGTACGTCGCTTCACACCGAGCGGTACACGAAATAGACTTGACGGTCCCATACTGTACTCGTTAGTATTCGCTGCATACCGAACGGTTCACGCAATCCAGTCCGCAAAAGCCGCGGATCGAGCACCGTCAGCCACAACGCAGGAGCCAGCGTGGAACGAATCGCAGTCATCGGCTCAGGGATCTCAGGCCTCGCCGCCGCACGAAAGCTCACCGGCGCGGCGGCTCGGGGCGTAACGCTGTTCGAAGCCGGATCGCATTTCGGCGGGCATGCCCACACGGTCGACGTGACGATCGAGGGCGTGACCCACGGCGTAGACATCGGCTTTCTGGTCTGCAATCGGCGCACCTATCCAGGTCTCATGAGGCTGTTTGCTGAACTCGGCGTCGAGACCGTGGCGTCAGACATGTCGTTCTCGGTCCAGCAGCGAGCCCAGGGCCTCGAGTGGAGCGGCAGCAACCTGGCCGGTGTGTTCGCACAGCGGACCAACCTGCTGCGGCCCGCCTTCTGGCGAATGCTGGCCGACATCGCTCGCTTCAACCGGCTGGCCACCCGCATAGCGATGCGCAACGAAGATGCGGCGCTCGCACAACCGATCGGCGCATTCCTCGACGAACACCACTTCGGCCGCGAGTTCCGCGAGTGGTACTTCCTGCCGATGATCGGTTGCATCTGGTCATGCCCTCCGGCGCAGATGCTCGCGTTTCCGATCGGCACCTTGATCCGCTTCTGCCACAACCACGGCTTGCTCCAGGTGGTGGACCGGCCACAGTGGTTGTCGGTGCGGGGCGGGTCACGCCGCTATGTGCAGCGCATCCTCGAGGGCCTTGCCGAAGTGCGACTGAACACGCCGGTTCTCGGCGTGCAGCGGGTCGAAGCCGGCGCGCTGCTGCGCACTGCGTCAGGCACACAGTATTTCGACCAAGTCGTGTTCGCCTGCCACAGCGACCAGGCGCTGCATCTGTTGGGCAGCGACGCCACGCCCACCGAAGCTCAGATTCTCGGTGCCATCCGCTACCAGCCGAACCGCGCCGTGCTGCACACCGACGAGTCGCTGCTGCCGGCCAGGCAGGTGGCGTGGGCGGCCTGGAACTACGAATCCGGCGCGGCCGAGAGTGAGGCCGGCGTGTGCCTGCATTACCTGTTGAACCGGTTGCAGCCGCTGCCATGGCAGACCCCGCTGATCGTGTCGCTCAACCCGGTGCGCGAGCCACGTGCCGAGACTGTGATCCAGCGCTTCGACTACGACCATCCCGTGTTCGACCTCGGCGCCATCGCCGCGCAGCGCCGCCTGGGCGAGATACAGGGACAGCGCCGGAGTTGGTACTGCGGTGCGTGGGTGGGCTACGGTTTCCATGAAGACGGTCTCGCCGCAGGCCTTGCCGTGGCCGAAGCGTTGTCGCAGGCCGGTTCGGCGGCCCAGCGGGGAGCGGCATGAACATCACCGAGCCGCTGATCGGTTTCGGCCGCGTCTGGCATCGCCGGCTGCGTCCCGTCGAGCATGCGTTCAGCCATGCAAGCTACTTCTTGCTGCTGCCGATGCGCGCCCTGCGCCACCGGCCCGCTCCCACGCTCAAGCGCAACCGCTTCGGCGCGCTGTCGTTCTTCGACCGCGACCACGGCGACGGTCGTGATGACGCGCTCACCTGGTTCGAAGAGCTGCTTGCACGCGAAAACATCGACGACGCCGACGGCGAGGTCTGGCTGCACACCTTCCCGAGGGTGCTGGGATATGCCTTCAAGCCTGTGAGCTTCTGGTATGCGCTGCGCAGCGACGGCACGCTCGCTGCGGTGGTTGCCGAGGTCAACAACACCTTTGGCGAGCGCCACTGCTATCTGCTCAGCGGCTCCGCGCTGCATTGGGGCGGCACGATGGAGGCGAGCAAGGTGTTTCACGTTTCGCCGTTCTGCGCCGTGCAGGGTCTCTATCGCTTTCGCTTCCTGCTCGGCGGCGGGACCGCCGCCGTGCCGCGCTACACCATTGCCCGTATCGACCACGTCGATGACGCTGGCTTGCTGCTACAGACGAGCGTGGGCGGCACCCTGCTGCCGCTCACACGAGGCAATGTCTGGCGCGCCTTCTTCGGCACACCGCTGATGACATTGGGCGTGGTTGCCCGCATCCACTGGCAGGCACTGTGGCTCGCCCTCAAGCGAGTGCCGTTCCACCGTCAGCCTCCCGCACCCCGGCATTTCGTGACGCGATGAACTCAACAGGCCTCGACCTCCTTGCACCGCGCCCGGCTCCCGCCGCGGCGCGCTCCGTTCCTGCCGCTGCCCGCGCCGTGCTGGCGATGCTTTCGCGCCTGAAACACGGCGCGATCGACTTGCACCTGCCCGACGGGTCGGCGACGCGCGTGGGCGAAGGCGCGGTGCGCACTGCCGTGCGCGTGAGCGACTGGAAAGTGTTCTCGCGCGCGCTGGCGGGCGGCGACATCGGCTTCGCCGAGGGCTACATCGCAGGCGAATGGGACTCGCCCGACCTCACGGCCCTGCTGACACTGCTGGTCGCCAACCGCGACGAGCTCGAGAGGGTGGTCTACGGCTCGTGGTGGGGCTCGCTGCTCTACCGAGCCAGGCATGCGCTGAACCGCAACTCGCGGCGCGGCAGCGCGAAGAACATCCACGCCCACTACGACATCGGCAATAGCTTCTACACGCAGTGGCTGGACTCCACGATGAGCTATTCGAGCGCCTGGTTCGAAGGCGACATGGCGCGCCCGCTTGAAGAAGCGCAGCGGGCCAAGCTGCGCCGTGCGCTCGGCGAAGCCGGCGTGGGACCGGGCTCGCGCCTGCTCGAGATCGGCTGCGGCTGGGGCGGGTTGGCCGAAGTGGCGGCACGCGACTTCGGCGCCCAGGTCACCGGTGTCACGCTGTCGCGCGAGCAGCTCGCCTGGGGGCAGCAGCGTGTGGCCGCGGCGGGCCTGGCACAGCGCTGCGAGCTGCGCCTGCAGGACTACCGCGATCTCGCCGCCGCGCATGAACACGAGCCCTTTGACGCGATCGTCTCGATCGAGATGTTCGAGGCGGTCGGGCGTGAATACTGGGACAGCTACTTCGACACCCTGCGTCGCTGCCTTAAACCCGGCGGCTGGGCCTGCATCCAGAGCATCACCATCCGCGACGACCTGTTCGACCGCTACGTGCGTTCTACCGACTTCATCCAGCAATACATCTTCCCGGGCGGCCTGTTGCCCAGCACCTCGGAGTTCGAGGCGCAGGCACGCCGCTTCGGCTTCAGCGTCGAACGCCGGCTGCCCTTCGGTGCCGATTACGCCGAGACGTTGCGGCGCTGGCGTGTCGCCTTCCTGGCCCGCGAACAAGGCGTTCGTGGGCTCGGTTTCGATGAGCGCTTCATGCGCATCTGGCAGTTCTATTTCGCCTACTGCGAAGCCGCCTTCGCTCTGGGCAACACCGACGTCGTGCAGTTCACACTGCGGCGCGATTGAATGGCCACTGTGCCAAAGCTGTGGCGCTCGGTGTTGCGTGGCTTGGTCCTCGTCAATGTGCTGTGGGTCACCTGCCAGGCGGTCGCGGCCGACCTTCCGAACGACGCCACGCCGGCACCGCCAGAGATCGCGTCCGCGCTTCCTGCGGCGACGCTGCAAGGGCGCGCCACGATGCGCTTTATCGGTCTGGCGATCTACGAAGTGCGCCTGTGGGCCGCAGCAGGTTTCGCGCCCGAGCGCTACGACACACAACCCTTCGCGCTCGAACTGCGTTATGCACGCCGCCTCGAAGGCGCGGCGATCGCCGAGCGCTCGATCGCCGAGATGCGTCGCGCGGGCCCTGTCGACGACATGCAGGCGCGTACCTGGCAGTCCGCCATGACACATGCCTTTCCCGACGTGATGGCCGGCGACCGCCTGACCGGCATCAACCAGGCTGATGGAACGACCCGCTTCTTCCACAACCAGCGGCCCACGGCCAACGTCAGCGACCCAGCGTTCGCGCGACGCTTCTTCGGCATCTGGCTGGCACCGACAACGTCGGAGCCGGACCTGCGCCGCCGGCTGATCGGGCAAGCGCCATGACCATCGGCATGCCAGAGCACGCGGCGCGCTCGGCCGCCGTTGCGGCACCCGCTTTCGGCACGTGGGCGGGCTTGAGCTACGGCGCGCTCGGCCTGCCGCTGGCGTTCGTGGCCCTGCCGCTGTACGTGGTTCTGCCGAGCCACTATGTCGCGCGACACGGTGTACCGTTGGCGACGCTGGGCATGGTGCTGTTGGCCACCCGCGCGCTCGACGCGGTGCTCGACCCCTTCATCGGGCGCGCGGCCGACGCGGTCTTCGCCCGTTCGGCAGCGGCCGCGTGGGCAGCCGCTGCGCTGGCGGCCCTGCTGATGGCCATCGGTTTCGCGGCGCTCTTCCACGCACCGCTCGAAGGCAATGCGCTGCTCGCCTGGCTGGCCTCGGGCCTGGTCGTCACCTACCTCTCCTTCAGCGTGCTCACCGTCGTCCACCAGGCCTGGGGCACACGGCTCGGTGGCGACGCCAGCCAGCGCTCGCGTGTCGTGGCCTGGCGCGAAGGCTGTGGCCTCGCGGGCGTGCTCGCGGCCAGTGTGCTGCCCTTGCAGTTCGGCGTCGATGTGGCGAGCTTCGCGCTGGCCGTCACCCTTGCCATCGGCATCGGTCTGCTGGCCCTGGCACCGCGTACCGCCGCCCGGCGCCACGCCTCGCCCGCGGCGTGGACGCTGCCCTGGCGCAGCACGTCGTTTCGCGCCCTGCTGACTGTGTTCATGCTGAACGGCATCGCCAGCGCGGTGCCGGCCACGCTGGTGTTGTTCTTCGTGCGTGACCGGCTGCAGGTCGCGAACGCGGAAGCGCTATTTCTCGGCGCGTACTTCGCCGCGGCCGCTCTGTCGGTGCCGCTTTGGGTGCGCGCCGTGCGCGCATGGGGCTTGGTGCCCGCCTGGCTCGGCGGCATGGGCCTGGCAGTGGCTGCGTTCGCATGGGCGCTGACGCTCGGGCCCGGGGACCGCACCGGCTTCGTCGCCGTGTGCATCGTCAGTGGCATCGCGCTCGGAGCCGATCTCACGGTGCCCGGTGCGCTGCTCACCGGCGTCATCCAGCGCGCCGGTCATGCGGGTCGGGCGGACGGTGTCTATGTCGGTTGGTGGACCTGCGCCACCAAGCTGAACCTGGCGCTGGCGGCCGGCGCGGCCCTGCCGCTGCTGTCGCTGGCGGGTTACGCGCCGGGCCTGCGCGACCCCGCCGCGTTGCGTGCGCTGGGCCTGGCCTACGTTGCCGTGCCCTGCCTGTTGAAGCTGGTTGCGGCGGGCCTGCTCTATCGCAGCTGGATCATGAAAGAGGTGGACGAATGAACCTGACGACACGACATGCCTTGTGGCGCTTCGCCCGCGGCGTGGCGCTTGCGGCGACGATGCCGCTGGTCGCCTGTGCCGGCCCTCAGCCGGGCGAACGCACCGCAGAATCGGTGGGCTTCGACTTCAGGCACTACTTCGACGGTACCGTGCTCGGTCACGGGCTCGTCACCGATCGCGGCGGCACGGTGCTGCGCCGATTTGTCGTCACGATGGAGTGCAAGTGGAGCGGCGACTCGGGCACGCTGAACGAAGACTTCGTCTACGACGACGGCGAACGCCAGCACCGTGTCTGGCAGGTGCGGCTGCAGCCCGACGGGCGCTACACGGCCCGCGCCGCCGACGTGGTCGGCGAGGCCAGCGGTGGTCCCGCCGCCGGCGGGTTCAATTGGCGCTACACGCTGAAGCTGCCGGTGCGCGGCAGCGTCTACGAGGTGCAGTTCGACGACTGGATGTACCGCATCGACGAGCGCATCGTGATCAACAAGGTGGTCATGACAAAGTTCGGAATCCGAGTTGGGGAGCTCACGCTGTCGTTCAGCCGGCCGTGAAGGCGACGATGCAATGGCGCTGAATCCTGCGATCGTTGACTGGCGCGGGCGCGTCGTGTGGATCGTCGGCGCGTCGTCGGGCATCGGCCGTGCGACCGCGTCGCAGTTGCACGCACAGGGCGCGTTGGTATTGGTGTCGGCGCGTGATTCCGCCGCGCTGGACGAGTTCGTCGCCGGCCACCCGGGCAGCACGGCACTGCCGCTCGACGTGAGCGATCGGTCCGCGCTCGCAACAGGCTTGCGTAGCTTGCTGGTCAGCCACGGCAGGCTCGATCTGGCGGTGTATTGCGCCGCGCACTATCGCGCCATGCGCGCGGCGGAGTTCGACCTCGACGAATTGCTGCGTCATCTGCAGGTGAACTACGTCGGCGCTCTGCACCTGCTCGAGGCCGTGCTGCCGCTGTTGAGCGCGCAGCGGCAGGGCCATGTCAGCCTCGTGGCCAGCGTCGCCGGGTATCGCGGGCTGCCGCATTCGATGGCGTACGGGCCGACCAAGGCCGCGTTGCAGCACCTTGCTGAGACGCTCTACCTCGATCTGCATCCGGCGGGCATCGGCGTGTCGGTCGTCAACCCCGGATTCGTCGCCACGCCACTCACCGCAGGCAATACCTTTGACATGCCCGCGCTGCTGACGCCGAACCAGGCAGCCGCACACATTCTGCGCGGCTGGGCGCGTGGCCGATTCGAGATCCACTTTCCGAAGCGCTTCACACTCTGGCTCAAGGTGCTGCGCCTGCTGCCCCACGGCGTGTACTTCGCTGCTGTGCGCCGGGCGACAGGAGCTTGATTTCGCCGCCCGACGAAGTAGACCTGGATACTCGACGAACGACAGCTGCCGGCAAGAGCCGTCGATCAGCAGACCTCGTTGAGCGTCCGAGATCAGTCTGGTGCTGTCTTTCGGCTGAAATCCGATGGAATGTAGACATGCCGCTCAACGTGCCGCCGCAGGCTTGATAGGCCCAGCCCAGGAATCGAGCGCGCTAGAGTGGGTAGCGACGTGCAGGCCACGGGTTCCGATCGTTTGTGCCCGATCGCCGAACTCACGTTGACGGCCCAGGAGCCGACGCTCAGGTGGGTTCCTCAAAGCGGACCCTCGTCACTGCCTGGCGCTTTGATTGACCAGTGCCAGCTGAGTCTATGACGTCGAGTGCCAGAAGCGCCTCTTCAACGCTTGAGAAGATGACGCTGGCAACGAGTGCGACACTCATGTAGGACGGGCAACCGCCACCATGCCCTCTGCGCACGCACTCGAGCGACGAGAAGAATGACCGGACATCGAATCTTCTCAACGCCCTTCGCGGCGGTGTATCCGCTGTATGTAGAGAAGGCCAAGCGCAAGGGTCGTACGAAAGAGGAGGTTGACCGTGTCATCTGCTGGCTTACTGGCTACGACCAAGCTGGCCTGTTGCATCAAATCGAACAGCGGTCCGACTTCGAAACGTTCTTTGCCCGGGCGCCAGCGATGCACCCGAACAGTTCGCTCATCAAAGGCGTGATCTGCGGCGTCCGCGTGGAAGAAGTCCAGGATCCCCTGATGCAAAGGATTCGCAAACTGGACAAGCTTGTCGATGAACTCGCCAAAGGTAAGACCATGGAGAAGATCCCCTTCGACAATGAGTCCTATGGTCTTAGCCAGCGGTGCACGAATGGAGGACCCTGTGCAATGACGGCTCTCGCCCGCGACGTCGCTCAATACGAGCGTTGGCTTCGCACCAAGTGCAAAGTCATACACAAGGATCTCAAGTACAAGCACGAGCGAATGCGCGAGGACGCATTCGTGTTTCTGAGAGCGACCTACTTTCGTTGGGCGCGCACTATCGACAAGGTCTGCCCTGACTTTTCCAGTGCACCTCGCGTACTTGGTGTGGGTGACACGCACGTCGAGAACTTCGGCACCTGGCGGGACGGCGAAGCGCGGCTGGTCTGGGGTGTCAATGACTTTGACGAGGCGGCGACCATGCCGTACCCCTATGACCTGGTACGCCTTTTGACCAGCGCGCGCCTGTCATCAAAGGTTGCCGGCAGGCCGAGCAAGGCCGCCGATGCAGTTCTGATGGGGTATGTCAGCGGATTGGAGGCGCCGGGACCCGTCCTGCTCGATCAGGGTGCGCCGTGGCTGCGCACGCTCATCGACGACCTCGCCGACAAGGCGAAGGACTTCTGGGCTGAAGTGGACAAATGCAAGGACGCCAAGCCGCCTCCCGAAGTGGAGCGCTGGCTGCGTCGTTCACTCCCCGATGACGCGGTCGTTCGACGCTTCGTGGCGCTACGCAAGGGCAGCGGTGGACTTGGCCGACCTCGGTACCTTGCAATCGCAGAGTGGCGAGGAGGTCAGGTCCTGCGGGAAGCGAAGGCCATGGTGCCCTCCGCGTGGAACTGGGCTCACGCCAGTGGGAACGCGCCCTCCAAGTTTCTGAGCGTGGCACTCGGCAAGTACCGAGCACCCGACCCGAGCTTTGCAATGGCGCATGGGTTCCTGCTACGTCGCGAGGCGCCTGATGCTCACAAGCTTGACCTGGCCATCGCTGCCAAGCGAGGCCTGGGCCTACCGGTCTTGGAGGCCATGGGCCGAGAGATCGGATCGATTCATGCCGCGCACGGGCGAGTCGCAACGATCATCGAGGACTTGGCACAGAGGGACAGCGGCTGGCTGAATGCTGCAGCGAAACTGGCCAAGCAAGCAGTGGAAGTGGATCATCAAGCCTGGCTGAAGGAGCAACCATGATCTGTCCAGCCGGATTGTTTGCGAGCCGAATGCTCAGGACATTGTCCTGACGAACATTCATCACGCTGTCACCTGAATGGGATCAGATGCGGGTGGAGACATGCGCGCGACGAACAGGCACAGACATGGATTGCCTCAGTACAGCGGTGGTGGACATCACGACACTCACTGCGACGTATCGCGCACTCGATCGTGTGCCGTCTTCTGGAAAGCTAGGCATGCGTCACAAGCTTCGGCGCAAGCTCCGAGCGGAGTTGAAGCGCGGGCTCGAGGCCTACGTCGACGCCATGGCGCGCAGCAAGCATGGTGTGCTGGACGACAGGCGTCTGGCCTCCTGTCGGATGGCAGCGGAAGCTCACATGCCGCGCGCGCTCCGGCATCAGCGGGCATTGAAAGACCTGATGGAGTCGGCCCCCAACTGCCTGCTGGGATTTGCGGCGGCGCGCCAGGACTTGTGGCGCTTGGCCACCATGGTTCTCCATCTGCGCGAAGGCGTCACCGCGCTAACCTCGGGTGGTGACGCGGATCGACAGGCGATCAAGAAATTGGGCGCCCAAGTGCGCGACAAACTTACCCGAGCCCTGATCCGCTATGCACTGGTCCGGCAGGGCGACAGTGACAGCAGTAACAATGACGACCAGCTGGTCATCACCGCGCGCAGGGCCGCGCTGCGCCGCATTGGTCCGCGCGGCAACGCGGCCGCTAAGAGCCTCGGTCAGCTCGAGGCCGGGATTGGCTCGACGCACACCTTGATCGGCATGGGCGTTGTCAAACCCCTGGAAGATCTTGTCCTCGACTGGGACTCGATGGAACGTCAGACACACGCCGTGCTCTAGGCAACGCACGCATCGCCCGGCTTCAGGCTGCCCGAAAGTGACTCCGCGACGGGCGCTCTCGCCATTTGTTAAGCCCAGTCGGCGATTTGCAGACGACCATCGGCATGTTTGTTGACTCTGTACTTCAGCGTGGCCGAGTGGGTCAGCATCGCCTTGGTGCACGCCACGCCGGGGGTGAACCGTTCGAACACCAATTCAGGGGAAACAGATCGAAACCAGCAGGCAGGAAGGCGGCTCCCTCTTTCTGTGCCTCGTCACAATTTTTCGATACGACTCCGCTTGGTTTGAAGCGCTCCAGCGCATAGAGTAGCCGGATGCCGTTCGTGCCAGCGAAGACTTCCCGCTCCCCCTCATAGGGCCTTATCGCATGAACACGCTTGCTCAATCTGCCTACCTCAACTCCTCCTTCGGCACCGAAGAGGAGTTGCCCCACGCAGGTAGTGCACTCGAGAATCCCTACGTCTTCGACGCCTCGGCGAGGGAGCTGAAGGCGATGGCCAGCCGGGGCCTGGTCGAGATCCTTGACGAACACACCTCTCGGGTTGCCGACGAGTTGTTGATCGACCGCTTACGCTTCAGGCGCGTGCACTGATTCGGCTGTCATCAGACCGTCGTTAGACGGTCATAGCATCGACGCCGAAGTCGGACTGACGGGCCGACTTCGCCAGCCCTTGAATCGGCGCAAGCCGAATCGATCGCGCCCGGGTGGAATTGACGCGCGGCCTGGCTCGGCGCGATCGCGGCCCCTCGGGCGTCGCTCCAGTACCCACCATGGCAGCACAGGATGACACCTTCGTACGGGGGACCAACATTGTCTGATTCGCGGCTACCTCTTCGCCGGCACGGCAGGCAGCCGCGACTTTGGCCTTGACGATACCGTCCAGTGGCTCGCGGCCAACCGGCGCGCCGAGGATGAGAGCTTCCTCTGGCTGCACTTCAACCTCGCTGACGCGTCGCCGAGCGTTGGATCCAGATGCACTTGGCACCGCCAGCAGAGTTCTTCGAGTCGCTACGCGCAGGATCGCGCTCGACGCGCATTGAGCAAACCGGAGACAGCCTCACCGCCGTCGTCAATGACGTGGCCTACGAGTTTTCTTTTGATCCATCGGAGATCAAGACGCTCTGGCTCGCCGTGGACCGACGTGTGGTTATCAGCGCCCGTGTCCATCCCCTGCGCTCGATCGACCGTCTGCGCCAGGCGGTAAGGGAGGGCGTGCCCTTCCCTTCGACGCTGGCGCTGCTCAATCACCTGCTCTATGACCAGGGCGATGTGCTGGTGCGCATCGTGCGCGAGGCGACGGTGCGGGTGGGGACAGCCTGCTCCAAGGTCGGCTGACCCACAAGCGCACTGAACTTGGAAAGCTGCCGTGTCCGGATTGCCAGTCACGATCTGGACGAGTTGCGCCAAGCCACCGAGGAGTTTTCCTTGGTGCTACGCGACCTCGCTGCGCTACAGGAACGCATAAAGCTGCTGCAGGAGGAAATGGTGGCGCAGGTCGGCGAGCAAACCAATCGCAGTGTGTTTACGCTTACCGTGGTCACCGTCCTGGCTTTGCCGATCAACATCATTGCTGGCCTGCTCGGCATGAACGTGGGTGGCATTCCGCTGGCGGATAGTCCCACGGTTTCCTCGTGGTCGCGCTGATCGTCGTCAGTTTCACGCTGGTGGCCGGCGGTTTCGCCTTCCGAAAGCGGGACTCAGCAGCCCAAGTCGGGCCGCCCCTGGCGCCTGACTACTTGTACACCGCGCCGGTGGACAAACCTGTGCAAAGGGCGGCTCCTATCCGCCGAACTCGTTGCCAGCAGGGCAGTGCCAACTGCTCGACCGTTGAGCAGCGCGGCGCACCGCCTCGCAGGGCTAACAGCCTCCGCGGCCCGAGGGTAGGCCTTCCCACTTCTCGGGCGAAACACCCCCTAGGCGAGCGAGCGAAGGATGCGGCAGGAACAGTGCCAGGAGAAGAACAGCGTGGCGATGCTGCGTCTGCCTCTGGCCCACTGCGAGGTGGTCGTCGGCGAGCGCTTCGCGCCCGGGGCGCTTGAGGCCCTGCTGCAGCGCCCCGGGCGGGACACGCGGCTCCTCTACCCGGACGTGCATGCCGCGCCCGCGCCGTCGGTCCCGGGGACGACTGCGAGCGCGCCGCTGCGGCTGGTGGTCCTCGACGCGACGGGGCGCAAGAGCCTGCGGGTGCTTCTCGATCACCCGGCCCTGGCCGAGCTGCCGCGGTTGTCGCTGGACGCGCCGTCGCCGACCCGCTACCGCGCGATCCGCGCGGCGCGGCGAGCCGACCAGGTCTCGACGCTAGAGGCCACCGTGCAGGCGCTGGCGATTCTGGAGGGCCCGTCCTCCGACGCCGCGCCGCTGCTCGACGCCTTCGGCCGCTTCGTGGCGGGTGTGGCCGCCAGGCACGCGCTCGTAGTCCGGTAGACGAGTTCCTGGATGCGACTGATCGGCTACTTGCAGCGCGACAATGTCTTCAGCATCTCAGAATACTCTCCGGACCAGACCGCCGTCCGCGCGAAGGGCGGCACCGTTGATAGCGGAGGAAAGCGGGCTGCTGAGGAAGGCGACAAAGTCAGCGATTTCCTGCGGGTCGATTCATGGCGAGGGGACCTCGGAAGGGACACCACCCACAGCCAGCGAGCACCTTCAGTGTTGCAATGTTGCGTCGGGGTCGTGCGGGTAGATCGGCCGGCGCAAGCGCCGGAACGGGAACCGTGCGTAGTCGGAACTGGTGACAACTCGCATCGGAGATGGCACCTAACGAATGGAAGGGACTTCCCCGTCCCGAGCTAGCCGCGGTGCGGCGACCGGCAACGAAGTGCCACGATGGGAAGTGCGAAGTCTCATCAACTCACTCGACAAGGGGAAGTCCATGGCCATTGTCTATGTCGGCATCGA
>DATDES010000058.1:0-22527 GCA_036522975.1 Burkholderiaceae bacterium
CAAGGCGGGCTTGCTTCAGCGCGTTGCGCTTGTATCCACGCACGGTGTCGGAGATTTCTGCGAGATAACGCACGCGATTCGGCGGCACGATCGGCATCTGATGCGTCGAATGACGCGTGTCGACGCGCGGAAGCGCTCCTTCGACTGCGTTCAGGCCGAGCTCTTTCAGCTTCGGCAGGATCGCCTGATACAGCGCGGTGACGCCGTCGTCGTTGAAGCGCGCCGCCATGGTGCCGAACACCGGCATCTCGTCGGGCCGCTTGCCCCAGGCTTCCTTGTTGCGCTGGACCTGCTTGGCCACGTCGCGCAAGGCATCGGCCGCGCCCTTGCGGTCGAACTTGTTGATCGCGACAAACTCGGCGAAATCCAGCATGTCGATCTTCTCGAGCTGGCTGGCGGCACCGAATTCGGGTGTCATCACATACATCGGGATGTCGACCAGGGGCACGATCGCCGCGTCGCCCTGGCCGATCCCCGAGGTCTCGACGACGATGAGGTCGAACCCGGCGACCTTGCAGGCCGCGAGCACGTCGGGCAGGGCCTGGCTGATCTCGCTGCCGAAGTCGCGCGTCGCAAGGCTGCGCATGTAGACCCGCGGACCCTGCTGCCAGGGATTGATGGCGTTCATCCGGATGCGGTCGCCGAGCAGCGCGCCGCCACTCTTGCGCCGCGACGGGTCGATCGAGATGACGGCAATGCGCAACGCATCATCCTGATCCAGGCGCAGGCGCCGGATCAACTCGTCGGTCAGGCTCGACTTGCCGGCGCCGCCGGTGCCGGTGATACCGAGCACAGGGGCCATTGACTTGGCGGCCCGTGCGTGCAGCGATTCGAGCTGGGCTGCTTCGACGTGGCCGTTCTCGAGTGCGGTAATCAGTTGCGCCAAAGAGCGCCACGCCGCTTCGCCGTGACCGACGAGCGCATCGAGCGACTTCGGCGCAAACACGGACAGGTCCGCATCGGCGCGCATCAGCATCTCGCCGATCATGCCGGCGAGGCCCATGCGCTGGCCGTCCTCGGGGCTGTAGATGCGCACGCCGCGCTCGGCCAGCTCGCGGATCTCGCCCGGCACGATCACACCGCCACCGCCGCCGAAGACCTGGATGCGTTCGCCGCCGCGCGAGCCCAGCAGCTCGACCATGTACTTGAAGTACTCGACGTGACCGCCCTGGTAGCTGCTGACGGCGATGGCCTGGGCGTCTTCCTGCAGGGCGGCAGTGACGACCTCGTCGACCGATCGGTTGTGGCCGAGGTGGATGACCTCCGCGCCCATGCCCTGCAGGATGCGCCGCATGATGTTGATCGCCGCGTCGTGGCCATCGAACAGGCTGGCAGCGGTGACGAAGCGCAGCTTGTGCTGTGGCCGGTAGGCGGCCAGGGCCTTGTGCTCGGCAGAGAGATCGGTCATGGAGAGATCCGGCGGCGTTGATTTGACGTTGACGTAAACGTCAATCGGCATGATGCCACCGTTGCCGAGGCGCCGCGTGTGGCGGCGCCGCTCATCGTGGTTTGCCCCAAGGGCCTCCTGGGGGCGGCGGTTTTCTGCACAATCGCGCCACGATGGCCCTGCCCCTGCCCCCGCGCCCGAACGCCCAACCGCAACGCACCGCCTCCGGTCATGCCGAACTGGCCACCCGGGGCAAGCGCCTGCCGCAACGCCTGCGCACCGTGCTGCTCTTGGTCGATGGGCGCCGCAGCGCCGAAGACATCCGCAAGCTCGCCGCTCAGGCGGGCGCCGGCGAGCAGTCGCTGGATGACCTGTTGGGCCTGGGCCTCGTCACCTGGTCGCGTGGCGACCGCGCCGACGCGACGGTCACCATCGCCGCCGGGGGCGAATCGTCGCTGCTGCCTTCATCGCAATCGCTGCACGGCGAATCGAGCTGGTCGGTGCTGGAGGACGAAACCGGCGCTTCGGCCGATCGCCCCTTCACCGAAGCGCGCGAACTGCTGCTTCGCGCCGTGCGACAGGAAGCGCCGGTGAGCGGCGCGCTGACCCTGATGAAGCTGAAGCGGGCCCATACCCGCGAAGCCCTCGAAGCCCTGCTCGATGAAGTCGAGCAACGCCTACACAAACCGCGGCGCCGCATCATCGCCGCGCAGACCATGCGCCATGTGCGCCACCTGCTGAGCCTGCCGATGTCGTCGCGGCCACCCTCATGAGCTTTCTGGCCATCGATATCGGCAACACCCGCCTGAAGTGGGCGCTGTATGCGTCACCGCAGCCCGGCGCCGCGGTGCTGGACAGCGGGGCGGTGTTTCTCGAAACCATTGACACCCTGGCCGAGCACGAATGGAAACGCCTGGCGGTGCCGGGCAGCATGCTCGGTTGCAATGTCGCCGGCGACGCGGTGCGGCGCCGCGTCGAGGAGCAGCTGGAGTTGTGGGACATCGCGCCGCGCTGGGTCGTTCCGTCGGCGCGCGACGATGGCGTGATCAATGGCTACGAGCACCCGACACGCCTGGGCTCCGATCGCTGGGCCGCGTTGATCGGCGCGCGCTGGCATGTGCAGCACCGGGCGCACCAACAGCGCGCACCCGAGCGGCCGGCGCTGGTGGTGATGGTCGGCACCGCGGTCACCGTCGACTCGCTCGACGCCGACGGGCGCTTCCTCGGCGGCCTGATCATGCCCGGCTTCGGCCTGATGCTGCGCGCACTCGAACAGGGCACCGCCGGTCTGCGCGTGCCGACCGGCGACGTGGTCGATTTCCCGACCAACACCAGCGACGCCCTGATGAGTGGCGGCGCTCACGCATTGGCCGGCGCGATCGAGCGAATCCACCGCAAGCTGGTCGCGCACTGCGGCGCCGAGCCCTTGTTGCTGATGACCGGCGGCGCGGCGGTCAAGATGGCACCGATCACCGACTTGCCGTTCGAGACCGTCGACTCGCTGATCTTCGAGGGCCTGCTGGCTCTCCAATCACACCGGCTGGCGTTGTAGTAGATCCACCCCCGAAGCGCCTTCGGCGTCCCCCTCAAGGGGGCGCCGCTGGCGCACCGGCAGAGCCGGATGCGCGGCGGCCGCTTGAGTGGCCGCCTTCGCCACCCCAGCCGTGACCTACAGGATGTACCGCGAAAGGTCTTCGTTGCCCGCTAGCGCGGCCAGCTTGGCGTCCACTGCCGCGGCGTCGATCACCACCGTGGCGCCGTTGCGGTTCGGCGCATCGAAGCTGATCTCATCGAGCAGCCGCTCCATCACCGTGGCCAGGCGGCGAGCGCCTATGTTCTCGGTGCGCTCGTTGACGTCGAAGGCGATCTGGGCCAAACGGCGCACGCCGTCGGGCGTGATCGTCAGCGTCACGCCTTCGGTGGCCAGCAAGGCCTGGTACTGCTTGACCAGACTGGCGTGGGTGCTGGTCAGGATGGCCTCGAAATCGTCCACCGTCAGCGAACCGAGCTCGACACGGATCGGGAAGCGGCCCTGCAGTTCGGGAATCAGGTCGCTAGGCTTGGCCAAGTGGAAGGCGCCGCTGGCGATGAACAGGATGTGGTCGGTCTTGACGATGCCGTACTTGGTGTTGACCGCCGTGCCCTCGACCAGCGGCAGCAGGTCGCGCTGCACGCCTTGGCGCGACACCTCGCCACCACTGCCCTCGCTGTTGCGCGACGTGACCTTGTCGATCTCGTCGATGAAAACGATGCCATTGCCTTCGGCCTGGGTCAGCGCCGCTGCTCGGATCTCGTCCTCGTTGACCAGCTTGCCGGCTTCTTCCTCGACCAACAGCTTGAGGGCTTCGCCGATCTTGAGTTTGCGCGTCTTCTTGCGCCCACTCCCCATCTGCGCGAACAGCCCCTTCAGCTGCTCGGCCATCTCCTCCATGCCCTGCGGACCCATCAGCTCGAGCGCCGGTCGCGCCTGCTCGACCTCGATCTCGATGTCTTTGTCGGCCAGCGCGCCTTCACGCAGGCGCTTGCGCATCACCTGACGCGCGGTGTTGTCCGTGGCCGGCGCGTTCGCGGACTCGTTGCCGAAGCCGACTGCGGTGCGTGCCTGCGGGATCAGGATGTCGAGGATGCGCTCCTCTGCGGCGTCTTCGGCCAGCGCGCGCTTGCCGCGCACCTGGCGTTCGCGCTCCTGTTTGATCGCAACATCGACCAGGTCGCGCACGATCGAGTCGACGTCCTTGCCGACATAACCCACCTCGGTGAACTTGGTCGCCTCGACCTTGATGAAGGGGGCGTCGGCCAAGCGCGCCAGGCGGCGCGCGATCTCGGTCTTGCCCACGCCGGTGGGACCGATCATCAGGATGTTCTTCGGCGTGATTTCGCCGCGCATCTTCTCGTCGACCTGCTGGCGCCGCCAACGATTGCGCAAGGCGATCGCGACGGCACGCTTGGCATCGCGTTGACCGACGATGTGGCGGTCGAGTTCGGAGACGATCTCCTGGGGCGTCATTGACTGCGTCATGTCTGCCCCCTTGGGCCTGCGGCCCGTCCCCCCAGGGGGAAGCGAGCGCCTTTGGGCGGCCGTGCAGCACTCATTCGAGCACCTCGATGGTGTGCTGCTGATTCGTGTAGATGCAGATGTCGCCGGCGATCTCGAGCGAGCGCTTGACGATCTCGGGCGCGGCCAATTCGCTGTGCGCCAGCAGCGCGCGTGCGGCGGCCTGGGCGTAGGCACCGCCCGAGCCGATGGCGACGATGCCGTGCTCGGGTTCGAGGACATCGCCGTTGCCGGTGATGATCAGCGAGGCCTCCTTGTCGGCCACCGCCAGCATCGCTTCGAGCCGGCGCAGCACGCGGTCGGTGCGCCAGTCGCGCGTCAGCTCGATCGCGGCACGCACCAGATGGCCCTGGTGCTTCTCCAGCTTGGCCTCGAAGCGTTCAAACAAGGTGAAGGCATCGGCGGTAGCGCCGGCGAATCCGGCCAGCACCTTGTCGTGATGCAGCTTGCGGACCTTGCGCGCACTGCCCTTGACGACGATGGCGCCAAGCGTGACCTGGCCGTCGCCGCCGATGGCCACGCTGCCGTTGCGGCGCACGCTGAGGATGGTGGTGCCGTGAAAGGCGGGATGTTCGGTTTCCATGCTGGGCCTTCAGGTGGGGCCATCGCGCTGGCCTTCAAGCCGGGGCCCGAACGCCACTAGGAGGGCGACGCCGCAGGCGTCTTGGCGCCGTCATCTCACGTCAGATGGTCTTGACGCGCACACTGGCGTGCTCGTTGATACCCATCGCCCCAAAAAACAGCGCGACCAGGCGGTGCGCGTCGGCGAAGGTCACGCCGCGGCTTTCGCCACGCTTGGCCAGGACCCAGTTGAGCAGGTCGCCGGCAGCTATGAAATCGACGCGGATCAGCTTGTTGCACGACACCGTGACCAGCGGCGCCTCGGCCAGCTGGGTGTCAAGCTGGGTCAGGGTGGCGCTGATGTCGCCCACCAACTGGCCCGACAACTCGACCGAAGCCATCGTCACCGCGCCGCTGTGCTCGTCGACCAAAGACTCGACAAAGGTGGTCGCCACTTCACCGACCTGCGACAGCGGTGGCGATTGGGTCGACAGGCCGGAGCCGCCGATGCGCACCTGGCACCTGGCGCGTTCCCAGGACGGCGGCGAGACCTCGTAGGTGACGCAGTAATCGATCGCCGCTTCGTCGAACTGGTCGGGTCGATTCGCCAGGCGCAGTGCGTCCAGGCGCAACACCCAGAAGGCCGGGTCGGCATCGCGAACGCCGGTCGGCGCGGCGTCCTGCAAGGTGACCAGGAAGCGCTCGCCGGAGAGCCAGCGCATGTCCAGCGCCTCGGGCGCCCATTGGCGAAACAGCTCGGACAGGTGCGTTGCCGCCTCGGGCTCAACGCTCTGCAGCGAACTCCAGTCAAAAACCCAGGGCAGTGGCAGCTGCAGGGTCTGCGAGCGCAACTTGGCCACCGCGTCGATATCGAGCAGCGCCGGGCAGATCCAGCCGATCTCTCCAGGGCTGCGTTGCTCGCGCGGCTTTTCCTGCTGGGCCGACTCCGCAACCAGCTTGGGCAGCGAGAACCACTGCGGCGCCGACCAGCCGAACTGCTGGGCGTATTCGAGCGCGAGCCCCTCGAACTTGTGCTGCTGGCCGGTGGCACGGTGCAGGTCGAACAGCACCAGCCAAGTTTCGGCATGCTGGGCACGCGCACCCCCGCTGCGCGTCAGCGCGGTCAACGACTGTTCGCATTGATCGAAGTCTGCATTCGCGAACGCGATCACCGCTTCGTCGAGCTCGGGGTCGTGCACGACCTCACTGACCTCGACCGAAAAGGGGCTTGCGAAGTCATGGCTGGAGGTACCGTGCAAGCCACCGAGCGAAACCTCCGCGGCGGCGTTGCGCGGCGGGGGTTTGATCGTCAGGGCCGGTGCCACGGCAGGGGTGTCGTCACCTTGTCGTGCCAGCACGGCCGGCCGAGTCGTCGTGTGACGGAACGGCGCCTGCTGCGTCTTGCCCTCGAACATGCCGACCGGCTTGCGCGAGCTCGAACTGGCGAAGTTGTCGCCCACCATCTGCTGCTCGATCTCGTCGATCTTCGCCTTGACGCCGCTGTCGGCCTGGCGCGATGTGGCGTCGCTCACCTTGGATTCGGAATCGTCCAGCCGCGACGAGCCGCCCAGGGCGGCCAACTGCTCCGGCGACAGACCCTCGCGCCGTACCTTGCGCAGCATGTCGAACTCGCGCTTGCGGACGAAGTCGTTGCGCTTCTTGCGCTCGATCATCGCCTTCAGTTCTGACTTCTCGAGGTCGAGTTCCGCGCCGTCATGCTGGCGTGAACTGAGGTCGGCCCAGTCCGTGGCCGGGTTGGCCACGAAGCGCACCACCTTCCGAAAGAAGCTGTCGCCTTCCTTGTTGGGTACTTCAGGATCCGCCATGGTGGACGATTGTGACGGCAGGCTCGTCAGTCTCCGAACATCTTCTGCTTCATCTCGCGCCGTTGCTGCGCCTCGAGCGAAAGCGTCGCGGTCGGCCGCGCGAGCAGACGGCCAAGGCCGATGGGCTCGCCGGTCTCGTCGCAATACCCGTAGTCGCCGGCCTCGATGCGCGCCAGCGACTGCGAGATCTTTTTCAACAGCTTGCGTTCGCGGTCGCGGGTGCGCAGCTCCAGGGCATGCTCCTCCTCGATCGTCGCCCGGTCCGCGGGGTCAGGCACGATCGAGGTGTCCTCGCGCAGGTGCTCGGTGGTCTCGCCGGCGTTGGACAACAGGTCGTCCTTCAGCGCGCCCAGGCGGGCGCGGAAGAAGTCGAGCTGCTTCTCGTTCATGTACTCGCGTTCCGGCATGGCCAACAACTCGGCCTCGCTGAGCTCGCGGCCGTTCTTGTGTTTCCAGGCGCCGGCCAGTTTCGGGTCGGCCTTGGCCGCCGGCTTCAGGGCGTCGAGTGAGTGGTCGGCCACCGTGCGCGCCACCGGCTTGGGCGGTGCGAAACGGTCGGCAAAACGGCTGGCCGAGGCAGCAGACGCGGCAGCGGCGCTGGCAGCGGCGGCCGCCGCGGCAGCGGCCGCCACTGCCGCCGCCTTGCCCGCAGCGGCGGCCGTACGGGCCTGACTCATGGGTTTGGGGGCCACAGCGGCAACGGGTTTGACGGGGGTAGAGGGCATCGATCGGGTCTTGGGTTCAGCGGCGCCAGCTTTGGCTGGCGCCTTGGAGGGGGTCGAGGCGGCAGCCTTGGGGCTCACCTTCGGGGCCACTTTCAGCACCGGCTTGGCGACGGGCTTCGCCTTTTCGGCCGGTTTCGCTGCGGCCTTGCCGGTGGCAGGCTTGGCTGGGGCCTTGGCGATCGTCTTGGCCGGGGCCTTGGCGGCAGGCTTTTTCACGGCGGCGGCAAGCTTTTTCGCCGCCTTTTTCGGCGGTGGCGCGCTCTTTGCCGTGGACTTGCTCATTCGCTCTCCTCGTGCAGGTTTATACCTGCTTGGCGAGCCGACGGCCCGCCTTCAGGCCGGTTTTTGAAGCGCGCGGATTGTAGCCACGTTGAAAAGCAACGCCGGCGCGATGCTTCGCTCAGACCAGGCACTGCTCCAGACCCTGCAGCAGGATGTCCTTGGGCAGGTCGATGCCGATGAACACCATCTTGCTCTGTTTCTTCTCGCCCGGCATCCATTTCGGCCCCAGGTCGCTGCCCATCAGCTGGTGCACGCCCTGGAAGATCACCTTCTTGTCGCTGCCCTTCATGTACAGCACACCCTTGTAGCGCAGCATCTTGGGGCCATACACCTGCACGATCGCGCCCAGGAAATCCTCCAGCTTCGCCGCGTTGAAGGCCTTGTCGGCGCGGAAGACGAAGGATTTGACGTCGTCGTCGTGATGGTGGTGGTGTGGGTGGTCGCAATGCTCGCCGTGATCATGCGCATGGTGATCATGCGCATGGTGATCATGGTCGTGCCCGGCGTGCTCGTCGGCACTCAGGAACTCCGGATCGATCTCGAGCTTCGCGTTCAGGTTAAAGCCGCGCAGATCGAACACCTCGGCGATCGGCACCTCGCCAAAATGCACCTTGCGCTGCGGCGCGCGGGGGTTCATGTGCTTGATGCGGTGGGTCAGCGCATGCAGCGCTGCCTCGTCGACGAGTTCGCTCTTGCTGATGAAGATCTGGTCGGCAAAGCCCACTTGGCGTCGCGCCTCCTGCCGGGCGTCGAGTTGGCCTTCGGCGTGCTTGGCGTCGACCAGGGTCAGGATCGAGTCGAGCAAATAGCTTTCGGCGATCTCGTCGTCCATGAAGAAGGTCTGCGCCACCGGACCGGGGTCGGCCAGGCCGGTGGTCTCGATCACGACGCGTTCGAAGTCGAGTTCGCCCTTGCGCTTCTTCTCGGCCAGCGTGGCCAGGGTCGAACGCAAGTCTTCGCGGATCGTGCAGCAGACGCAGCCGTTGGAGAGCTGCAGGATCTGCTCCTTGCCGGCATCGTCGACCAGGATCTCGTTGTCGATGTTCTCCTCGCCGAACTCGTTCTCGATCACCGCAATCTTGCGGCCGTGGGCTTCGCTAAGCACGCGCTTGAGCAGGGTGGTCTTGCCGCTGCCCAGGAAGCCGGTGAGGATGGTGGCGGGGATGAGGCCTTGTGACATGGTCGTGTCCGTCGTTGCAAACAGCCGCCAAGATGGGGCCGGATTGCCCACCGGCAAGCCTTGGGCGCCGGCGTGGGGGTCGGGTATTCTCCCCCCAACGCCAACAACGACACGTCCGCTGTGTCCGACCCGCACCCTAGCCGACCATCCCGCAGCCATCCGCCGCAGGGCGACAAGCGCAGCCTGTTCGAGCGCGTCGTCGAGTTCATCGCCCCCGGGCCCGATTCCAAGTACGACCTGATCGAGACTTTGGCCGACGCCGAACAGCGCGAGTTGATCGAGCCTGAGAGTCGGCTGATGCTCGAAGGCGTGATCCGCATGGCCGACATGCGCGCCGGCGACGTGATGGTCGCCGCGCCGCGGATGGACCTTCTGGATATCGACGCGCCTTACGACGAGCTGCTGGCCCTGGTGATCGACACCGCCCATTCGCGCTTCCCGGTCTACGAGCGCGGACGCGACAACGTTATTGGCATCCTGATGGCGAAGGACCTGCTGAAGCTGCAGCGCGCACCCGAGCTCAACCTGCGCACCCTGCTGCGCCCGGCCGTCTTCGTGCCCGAAAGCAAGCGCCTGAACGAGCTGCTGCGCGACTTCCGCAGCAACCGCAACCACCTGGCGATGGTCATCGACGAGTTCGGCAACACCGCCGGCCTGATCACGATTGAAGACGTGCTCGAAGAGATCGTCGGCGAGATCGAGGACGAGTTCGACGAGAAGGACGGCGAAAGCAGCGTCTATACCCTGGCAGACGGGAGCCACCGGGTGGCAGGCGATGCGACCATCGTCGCCGTCAATACCGCCTTCGGCACGGCCCTCCCGGAGGGCGACTTCGACACCATCGGCGGCCTTGTCGCGCACGAGCTGGGCCGCGTGCCGCGCCGCGGCGAGGCTGTCGAAATCGGCACCCTGCGCTTCGCGGTGATGCTCACGCGCGGCGGTGCGGTGCGCTGGTTCCGGGTTTCGCGCCTGGAAGCCGCGACGGCCGGCGACGACGCCGCCGATCTCGATTGAGCCCGGCCGCCGTCACAGCCGCCGGCCCACGGCACTTCGCGCTCGATGCCACCGTCGCATTCGCGGTGGGTGCGGCCTTTAGCCTGCCTTGCACTTACACCGAAGCCTGGTGGCTGCAGTTCCTTTGCGTCGGTCTGCTGGCCTGGCGCGCAGGTCGGGCCACGCCGGCCCGCGCGGCCTGGCTAGGCCTGGCCTTCGGCACTGGCTGGCTCGGTGCCGGGACCTGGTGGCTGTTCATCTCCCTCCACCGCTACGGGGGCCTGCCGGCCCCGCTAGCGGTGGTGGCCGTTGCGGCGCTGTCGCTCGCACTCTCGGGCTATCTGGCGATCGCGCTGGGGCTCTTCGCACACTGGCGCCGCGGCAAGGCAGTGCCCGACGCCTTGCTGTTCGCTGCGCTGTGGCTGACGGCCGAACTGGCGCGCGGCATCCTGTTCACCGGCTTTCCCTGGGTCGCCACCGGCTATGGCCAGATCGACGGTCAGCTCGCAGCGCTGGCACCCTGGCTCGGCGTGTACGGCATCGGCTTCGTGGTCACCAGCTTCGCCGCGCTCCCGGCCCTGGCGCTGCACGCGACCCGGCGCCAGGCGGTGGTCGCGGCCCTTGGCATTGCGGCGCTGCTGGCCCTGGCACCATGGGCCGCGCGTGACTTCTCGGCGCCGGCTGAAACGCTGGGGGTCACGCTGGTGCAAACCAATGTGGCCCAGGACGAAAAGTTCGCTCCCGAGCGCCTGCCCGAGGCCTTGTCCTGGCTCGAAGGCGTCTTGCGCGACGCACGCGGACCGCTGGTGATCGCCCCCGAAACTGCGATCCCGCTGTTGCCGGACCAGCTCGGCCCGGACGCCTGGGGCCGCCTGACGGCACGCTTTGCCGGTGGGCAGACGGCCTTGTTGGTCGGCTTGCCCCTTGGCAGCTACGACGCCGGCTACACCAATTCGGTAGCCGGGGTTTCGGCGCAGACCGCGGCCGGGCCGGGCGCCTTCTACCGCTACGACAAGCAGCACCTGGTGCCCTTCGGCGAATTTGTTCCGCCCGGGTTCCGCTGGTTCGTCGACCTGATGCACATCCCGCTGGGTGACTTTTCCCGCGGCCCGCCGGTGCCAGCGTCGTTCGCCTTCGCCGGCCAGCGCATCGCGCCCAACATCTGCTACGAAGACTTGTTCGGTGAGGAACTGGCGCTACGGTTCGCCGATGCACCTCAGGCGCCGACGGTGCTTGCCAACGTCAGCAACATCGGCTGGTTCGGTGACAGCATTGCCATCGCCCAGCATCTGCACATCTCGCGCATGCGCACGCTCGAGTTGCAGCGTCCGATGCTGCGTGCCACCAACACCGGGGCCACGGCGCTCATCGACCACCGCGGCAAGGTCGTCGCGCACCTGGCCCCGTTCATGCGCGGCACGCTCGACGTGACGGTCGAGGGCCGCACCGGCTTGACGCCGTTCGCGCGCTGGGCCGGCGCATTCGGTGTCGCGCCCCTGGCGGCACTCGCATTGGCGGTCGTGGCTCTGGCCGGCCGCTGGCGGCGCGCTCCTTAGAATCGACCCTCCTTTCGCGCCGCGCCCTTGTACCGATGCTGAGCTTCCAGCAGATCATTCTGAAACTCCAGGACTACTGGGACGGCCAGGGCTGTGCCTTGCTGCAACCCTACGACATGGAGGTCGGTGCGGGCACCAGCCATACCGCGACCTTCCTGCGCGCACTCGGCCCCGAACCCTGGAAGGCAGCCTATGTGCAACCGAGCCGGCGCCCCAAGGACGGGCGCTACGGCCAGAACCCGAACCGCCTGCAGCACTACTACCAGTACCAGGTGGTGCTGAAACCTGCGCCCGCCGACATCCTCGAGCTCTACCTGGGCAGCCTCGAGGCGCTGGGGTTCGATCTGAAGCAGAACGACGTGCGCTTCGTCGAGGACGATTGGGAGAACCCGACGCTCGGCTGCTGGGGACTGGGCTGGGAGGTCTGGCTGAATGGCATGGAAGTCACCCAGTTCACCTACTTCCAGCAGGTCGGCGGCATCGACTGCAAGCCGATCACCGGCGAGATCACCTACGGCCTGGAACGCTTGGCGATGTACATCCAGGGCAAGGAAAGCCTGTACGACCTGGAGTGGACGCCCGGGCTGACCTACCGCGACGTCTATCACCAGAACGAGGTCGAGCAGAGCGCCTACAACTTCGAGCACAGCGACGTCGAGTTCCTGCTCGGCGCTTTTACGGCGCACGAGAAGCAGAGCAAGCACCTGATGGGCGAGCAGCTCGCGCTGCCGGCCTACGAACAGCTGCTGAAAGCCGGCCACACGTTCAACCTGCTCGACGCCCGCGGCGCGATCAGCGTCACCGAGCGCGCGGCCTACATCGGCCGCATCCGCAACCTGGCGCGCGCGGTCGCGCAAAGCTACCTCGACAGCCGGGCGCGCCTGGGCTTCCCGATGGCGCCGAAGGACTGGGCCGGCGAAGCGCTGGCCGCGCTCGCCAAGAAGGCCGCCTGATGAGCAGCACGAAAAATCTGCTGGTCGAGTTGTTCGCCGAGGAACTGCCGCCCAAGGCCCTGAAGAAGCTTGGCGAGGCCTTTGCGTCGTCACTGGCCGCGAGCCTGAAGGCACAAGGCCTGGTCGCCGAGCATTCGGCGGTGACCGCGTTCGCGACGCCGCGCCGGCTGGCTGCTCACGTCAGCGGCGTGCTGCCCAGGGCCCCCGACCGCACCATCGCGCACAAGCTGATGCCGGTGAGCGTGGCCCTCGACGCCCAAGGCCAAGCCACCCCGGCGCTGCTGAAAAAGCTCGGCGCGCTGGGCGCCGATGCCAGCGCAGTCAGCGTGCTCGAACGCAAGCCCGACGGCAAGGCGGAGGCCTTGTACTGGACCACCACGGTGGCCGGCGCCAGCATTGCTGCCGGGCTGCAGATCGCGCTCGACGCCGCAATCGCGGCCCTGCCGATCCCCAAGCTGATGAGCTACCAGCTCGCCGACGGCTGGACCAGCGTGAACTTCGTGCGGCCGGTGCACGGCCTGGTGGCGCTGCACGGCGCGGAGGTGGTGCCGGTTTCGGCCTTCGGCCTGCCGTCCGGCCGCGGCACCCACGGCCACCGCTTCGAAGGCCAGATGGAGCCGGTGGTGCTGCAGGACGCCGACCACTACGCCCATCAACTCGAGAGCCAGGGCTCAGTGATGGCCAGCTTCGCCCAACGGCGCGGGGAGATCGTGCGCCAGTTGCAGCATGCCGCGACCGAGCAGGGCTTGCAGCCGATCAACGACGACGATCTGCTCGACGAAGTGACGGCGCTGGTCGAGCAGCCGAACGTGCTGTTGTGCCGCTTCGAGCCCGAGTTCCTGGCCGTGCCACCGGAATGCCTGATCCTGACGATGAAGGCCAACCAGAAGTACTTTCCGCTGCTCGACAGCACTGGCCGCCTGACCGAGAAGTTCCTCGTCGTCAGCAACATCCGCCCGGCAGATGCCAGCGCGATCGTGCAAGGCAACGAGCGCGTCGTCCGGCCGCGCCTGGCCGATGCCAAGTTCTTTTTCGACCAGGACCGCAAGAAGTCGCTCGAGTCACGCCTGCCGCAGCTCGACAAGGTCGTCTACCACGGCAAGCTCGGCTCGCAGGGCGCACGTGTCGAACGGGTGCGTGCGATCGCGCGGGCCATCGGCGAGCGGCTCGGCGGTGCCTCACTGGCACAACAGGCTGACCGCGCGGCCTGGTTGGCCAAGGCCGACCTGGTCACCGACATGGTCGGTGAGTTCCCCGAACTGCAGGGCGTGATGGGCGGCTACTACGCGCGCCACGATGGCGAGAGCGAGGCGGTCTCGGTCGCGATCGAGGACCACTACAAGCCGCGCTTCGCCGGCGATGCGCTGCCGCGCAACGAGGTCGGCGTCGTCGCCGCGCTGGCCGACAAGCTCGAGACTTTGGCGGGCCTGTTCGGCATCGGCGAGATCCCCACCGGGGACAGGGACCCGTTCGCCTTGCGCCGCCACGCGCTGGGCGTGATCCGGATGCTGGTGGAGCGTGAGCTCGTGCTGCCGCTGCATGACTTGCTGAATGTCGCCTACACGGTCTTCCCGAGTGGCCTGATCGGACAGAACCAGGTCGCCCTGAGCATGTTCATCTTCGAACGCTTCGCCGGCCTGCTGCGCGAACGAGGCTACAGCGCCGCCGAAGTGAACGCAGTGCTGGCGATGAATCCGGTGCGGTTCGACCTCGTGCCCAAGCAACTCGAGGCCGTGCGCGCCTTTGCGGCACTGCCGGAAGCCGTATCGCTGGCTGCCGCGAACAAGCGCATCGCCAATATCCTCAGGAAGAGCGATGCGACGGCGGCCGACAGTGTCGACGCGTCACACCTGATCGAGCCGGCTGAACAGGCGCTGTACGCTGCGCTGAAGAACCTGCAACCTTTGACCGACGCGCTGTTCGACAAGGGCGAATACGCGGCCAGCCTGCGCGAGCTCGCTGTGCTGAAGGCTCCCGTCGACGCGTTTTTCGACGGTGTGATGGTCAATGCCGACGATGCCGCGCTGCGCGCCAACCGGCTCGCGCTGCTGGCCTCGCTGCACGCGGCGATGAACCGCGTAGCCGACCTGTCTAAGCTCGCTTCCTGACGGAGCCGCCATGCACCCGCACCATCCCAAGCTCGTGATCCTCGGCCGCGACGGGATCCTGAATCTGTACCGCGACGACCATGTGAAGGCGCCCGAAGAGTGGCAGCCGGTGCCTGGCGCGCTGCAGGCGGTGGCGCGGCTGAACCAGGCCGGCTGGCACGCCGTGCTGGCCACCAACCAGTCCGGGATCGGCCGCGGCCTGGTCGACATGGCTTCGCTCAACGCGGTGCACCGCCACATGATGCAGCTGCTGGCCGAACAGGGCGGTCGCATCGACGCGGTCTTCTTCTGCCCGCACGCGCCGGAGGAGCAATGCGATTGCCGCAAGCCGCTGCCGGGCTTGATGCTGCAGATCGCCGACCGCTACGATCTGGAGGGCCAGTTGTCGAAGGTGCCGATGGTTTGCGACACCGCGCGCGACCTGCAGGCCGCGCAGGCCGCGGGCTGCGAGCCGCACCTGGTGCGCACCGGCCGCGCCGCCACGCTGAGCGCGGAGGAGCTCGCGCAATCGGTGGCCGGCATCGATGCGGTCCAGGTGCACGAGGACCTGGCCGCGTTCGTCGAATTCCTGCTCCACCGCGAACACACGCGGCTCGGCGTGATCGGCGAGGACTCGCGGCCGGTCCCGCTGACGCACTGAAGTGGCAGCCCCAAGCTCGCTTTGCGAGCGCCCCCAGGCGCCCCCAGGGGCGGTCCTTTCATGGTCCTTTGGAGCTCAGGCCGCAGGGGAGCGGCCCGGCGCGGCCTGAGATTGCTGATGCTGGCCGCGCTGCGCTCGACGCTGTTCATGGCCTGGATGGCCATCACCGTCGTGCCGTATGCGCTGACGGTGCTCGTGGCGTCGCTGTTCCTGCGCGGCGACCCGCTGTACTGGATCTGCATCGCCTGGCTGCGGGTCGTGATCTGGGGCGCGCGCATCATCTGTGGCGTGCGGCATCGCGTGCACGGCATGGACCGCCTGCCCTCAGTCGACTCGCTGGCGCCAGTGATCCTGGCACCCAAGCACCAGTCGACCTGGGAGACCTTTGCCTTGCCGACCCTGATGTCGCATCCGCTGGCCTTTGTCTTCAAGCGCGAGCTGCTCTACGTGCCGTTCTTCGGCTGGGCCATTGGGCGCCTGGACATGATCCACATCGACCGCAGCAAGCGCGCCGAGGCCTGGGGCAAGGTCGCCGCTCGGGGCAAGGCGCTGCTCGCACGCGGCCACTGGGTGATCATGTTCCCCGAGGGCACACGCATCCCACGCGGCCTGCAAGGGGTCTACAAGTCCGGCGCGACCCGGCTGGCGATCGCCACCGGCGCGCCGGTCGTGCCGATCGCCGTGAGCTCGGCGAAGTGCTGGCCGCGCAAGAGCTTCGTGCTGCGGCCGGGTGTGATCGACATCTCGATCGGTGCGCCGATCGCCTCAGCCGGCCGCCAACCGGAGGAAATGATGCGCGAGGTCGAGACCTGGATCGAAGCGGAAATGCGCCGGCTCGACCCAGAGGCCTACGCCGAGCGTCCCTAGAATTGCGCCCCATGCCGCGCCAGCCTGTCGTCGACTCGGGACAACTCGACCTTTTCGAGGCGCCGGCCCCCGCGCCGACGGCCCCGGTCGCGGCGCTCGAACCGGTCCCGGCAGCGCCCGTCGTCGTGCAGGCGCCGGCGGTGCCGATTGCCGAGCTGTTGCAGCCGGCCACGTTCCGCCACCCGCGCGCCAGCCGCGAGGCGTGCCTGAACGGCCACCTCGTGGCCTACGAGTTCCGCCGGGCCCGGCGCAAGAGCATCGGCTTCGTCGTCGGCACCGACGGCCTGGTGGTCAGCGCGCCACGCTGGGTCTGCCGGGGCGAGGTCGACGCAGCGCTGCAGGAGAAAGCCCGCTGGATCCTCGCCAAGCTGCAGGAGCAGGACGAGCGCGTTCGGCGTCAGGCCGCGACCCGCGTCGATTGGCGCGACGGGACGACGATTCCCTTTCTTGGCGAAACCGTGATCGTCGTGCTCGACCCGCGCGGCACCGGTGCGGTGCTGCACTCGAGCGACGACACCCTGCCCGGCGTGCCGCGCCTGACCCTGCATGTCGGACTGCCGCAGGGCGCGGCGCCGGAACAGATCCGCGACGCGGTGCAGAGCTGGCTGCAGCGCCAGGCCAAGCGCATCTTCGAGGAGCGCTGCCGCCAATTCGCAGCGCAGCTGGGCGTGCGCATGACGCGCCTGTCGCTCAGTTCGGCGAACACGCGCTGGGGCAGCGCCGGCGCCGACGGCGCGATCCGGCTGCACTGGCGCCTGGTCCACTTCGCGATGCCGACCATCGACTACGTCGTAGCCCATGAACTGGCGCACCTGCGCGAGATGAACCACAGCGCGGCGTTCTGGGACGTGGTGCGCTCGGTGCTGCCCGATTACGAGGTCGCGCGCGGCAGCCTGCGCGACAACCTGCTGCCGGCCTTCGACTGAAGCCTTGTGCGGACAGGCCCGCAAGCGCGGGTGTGCGCTCCCCGCAAAGCGGGGGTCGTCAAGCCCGACACGCTCCCGCAAACTGCCTTCAACGCTGTCATGCGCGCCGCGCGGGCCCCTAGGGGCCCGAGGCAGGAAGGGAAGAGGGTGGAGGTCTTGGCCAAGGCCCGCGGAGTTCGCTCCGCGGGCCTTTTCTATGGCAGCTCGGTGAGCCTCAAGCGGCGCTGAAGCGCCACACGCCGTCCTCGCTGGCGTGCCGTCGAAGCTTGCCGGCGTGCCACAGGGCGTGCAGATGGGCGATCGCCTCGCCCAACGCAAAGGTCGTCTGGTGCAGGTCGAGCTGACGCTTGAACAGCACCGGCAGCAGGTCGGCGGCGTGGCAGGCCCGGTGCGTGCAGGCCGCGACGACGTCGGCCAGGCGCGCCGCGTGGTGTTCATGCAACTGGCGCGTTCGCGCATGCAGGCCGGTGAAGGGCTTGCCGTGCGAGGGCAGCACCAGCGTGTCGGCGGGCAGGTTGTCGAATTGCATCAACGAGGTCAGGAACAGCGCCAGCGGGTCGGACTCAGGCTCGAGGTCGTAGACGCTGACATTCGTCGAGATGCGCGGCAACACCATGTCGCCGGAGATCAGCAGGCTCAACTTCGGCGCATGCAGGGCGATGTGCTCTGGCGCATGACCGTAGCCGGCGATGCAGCGCCAGGCATGACCGCCGATGTCCAGCGTCATGCCATCCATCAGGCGCCGGAAGGTGGCGGGCACCTGGGGCACCATGCCGGCGTAGTAATTGGAGCGCGCCCGCACCTTGGCGATGGCCTCGGGATCGGTGAGCCCGTGGCTCGTGAAGAAGGCGGCCGAGCGTTCGCCGCCGAAGCCGGTCGTGCTGTGACTGGCCACCCGGGCGGCGTTGAAGTCAGTCGCGCTGATCCACAGCCTGCAGCCCCAGCGCTCGGTGAGCCAGTGCGCCAGGCCAATGTGGTCGGGGTGCATGTGGGTCACGATCACACGCAGCACCGGCAGGCCGCCGAGGTGTTCGGCGAAAACCTGTTCCCAGGCCGCGCGCGTGGCGTCATCGCTGATGCCGCAGTCGACGATGGTCCAGCCCTCGATGCCGTCCTGACGATCGCGCAGCAGCCACAGGTTGATGTGGTCCAGCGCGAAGGGCAGCGCCATGCGCAACCACCGCACCCCCGGCGCAATCTCCAGCGTCCTGCCGGCAACGGGCAGGGCATCGCCGCGCGGGTAGTGCAGTTCGGCTTCGTTCGGGTTCACGGGGCGGCCTTACATTTACGTTTACGTCAACGTCAACTTCGCGCGCAGTTTATCGACATGGGTGCCAACCGCAGCTTCACGATTGCCGAACTGGCGGCCGAATTCGACGTCACGCCGCGTGCGATCCGCTTCTACGAGGACACCGGCTTGCTCGCGCCCGCACGCGCCGGCCGCAACCGCGTCTACTCGCAGCGCGACCGCACATGCCTGAAGCTGACACTGCGCGGCAAGCGCCTGGGCCTTTCCTTGTCGGAGATCCTTCAGCTCGTGCGTATGTACGACTCCGATGCCGATAACGCGCCGCAGCTCGAAGCATTCATGCTCGTGCTGAAGACGCACCGGGCTCAGCTCGAGCAGCAACTCGACGACATCAGGATCACACTGGCGGAGATCTCCCACCATGAGGCGCGTTGCCACGCGGCGCTGCTACTCGCGAGGCCAGCGCGCCGGCGCACCGCCTGAGCCGCTGGAAGGCAAGGGCCGGAGCCGCAGCGCCAACCTGAGCGGCCTGTCGAGGTCGCTCAGTTGGGGCGCAAGGTGCGCAGCCAGTCGCACGGAGGGCTCCGTTATCCTTGACGTTTACGTCAACGTCAGGCTGATGGCGCCGCCCCGATGAACTCACCTGCCCCCGCCGACCCCGGCTTTCGCCAGCGCGTCCACGACTCCTTTGCGCGCCAGGGCGTGATGCACACGCTGGGCGCCACGCTCGAGGTGGCCGACCCCGGCCGCGTGGTGATCGTGATGGCGCACAAGCCCGAGCTGACCCAGCAGCATGGCTTCGTTCACGCCGGCATCGTCTCGACGGCGCTCGATTCGGCCTGCGGCTATGCGGCCTTTTCGCTGATGGCGGCCGACGCCGCGGTGCTGACGATCGAGTTCAAGGTCAACCTGCTGGCGCCCGCGCGCGGGCCGTGGTTCCGTTTCGAAGGACAGGTCGTCAAAGGCGGGCGCACGATCAGCGTGGTCGAGGGCAAGGCCTGGCAGCACGAAGCCGGCGGGGCGGAGACCTTGTGTGCCACGATGACCGCCACGGTCATGACCGTGCAGGGCCGCGGCCTGACGCACTGACCACTTTGGAGTCCCGACCATGAGCACCCTCCCCGGCCTCGACTTCCAACTCGGCGAAGACGTCGACGCCCTGCGCGACACGGTGCGCGCCTTCGCCGATGCCGAGATCGCGCCGCGCGCCGCCGCGATCGACGCCAGCGACCAGTTTCCGATGGACCTTTGGCGCAAGATGGGCGCGCTGGGCGTGCTCGGCATCACGGTGACCGAGGAATTCGGCGGCGCCAACATGGGCTATCTCGCGCACATGGTGGCGATGGAGGAGATCTCGCGTGCATCGGCCTCGGTCGGCCTGTCCTACGGCGCGCACTCGAACCTGTGCGTCAACCAGCTCAAGCGCAACGGCAACGAGGCCCAGCGCCGCAAATACCTGCCCAAGCTGATCAGCGGCGAGCATGTCGGCGCGCTGGCGATGAGCGAGCCGGGCGCCGGCAGCGACGTGATCAGCATGAAGCTGAAGGCCGAAGACAAGGGCGGCTTCTACCTGCTCAATGGCAGCAAGATGTGGATCACCAACGGCCCCGACGCCGACACCATGGTGGTCTATGCCAAGACCGAACCCGAACTCGGCGCGCGCGGCGTCACCGCCTTCATCGTCGAAAAGGGTATGAGGGGCTTCTCGACGGCGCAGAAGCTCGACAAGCTCGGGATGCGTGGCTCGCACACCGGTGAAATGGTGTTCAACAACGTCGAAGTACCGGCGGCCAACATCCTGGGTGCGCTCAACGGCGGCGCCAAGGTGCTGATGAGTGGCCTGGACTATGAGCGGGCGGTGCTCGCCGCCGGCCCGATCGGCATCATGCAGGCGGTGATGGACAACGTGATCCCCTATACCCACGACCGAAAGCAGTTCGGCCAATCGATCGGCGAGTTCCAGTTGATCCAGGGCAAGGTCGCCGACATGTACACCGTGCTGCAAGCGGCGCGCGCCTTCTGCTACACGGTGGGCAAGAACCTCGACCAACTCGGCGCAGGGCATGTGCGCCAGGTGCGGAAGGACTGCGCCTCGGTGATCCTGTGGTGCGCCGAGAAGGCGACCTGGATGGCTGGCGAAGGCATCCAGATTTTCGGCGGCAACGGCTACATCAACGAGTACCCGCTCGGCCGCCTGTGGCGCGACGCCAAGCTGTACGAGATCGGCGCCGGCACCAGCGAGATCCGCCGCATGCTGATCGGGCGCGAACTGTTTGCGGAGACGATGTGAGCGCCGCCTGGCCGCTCCGGAGGCGCTTGCTCCCCCGGACCGCGCAGCGGGCCACTACTGGCCCTTGGGGGGAGGCCCGCAGCGCCTTGGGGGCCACATGAGCGACGAACTCGACGCCCTCCTCGAAAGCAATCGAGCCTGGGCCGCGGCGACCGAGAAGCGGGAGCCCGGCTTCTTCACCCGCCTGGCGCGGCAGCAGACACCGAAGTACATGTGGATCGGCTGCGCCGACAGCCGCGTGCCGGCCAACGAGATCACCGGCCTCGACCCGGGGGAGGTTTTCGTTCACCGCAACGTCGCCAACGTGGTCGTGCACAGCGACCTGAATGCGCTGTCGACGATCCAGTTCGCGGTCGAGCACCTGAAGGTCGAGCACATCATGGTCGTCGGCCACTACGGCTGCGCCGGGGTTCGAGCAGCACTGCGCGGCACGCGCATCGGCCTGGCCGACAACTGGCTGCGCCACGTGCAAGACGTGCGTCTGCGCCACAGGAAGCGCATCGAGCACCTGCCCGAGGCCGAGCAGGAGGACATCCTGTGCGATATGAACGTGATCGAGCAGGTCGGCAACGTGGCGCTGTCGACGGTCCTGCAAGACGCCTGGGCGCGCGGCCAACGGGTGGCCGTGCACGGCTGGGTCTATGGTCTTCGCGATGGACTGCTGAAGAACCTGGAGGTGACGATGGACCGACCCGAGACCGTGGTCGCCGTCTTCAGCGCAGCCTTGAAGCGTTATCCACGCGTGGCCACCGGCGTCGATGAAGACTGAGGCCGCCGCCGGTGCCTCTGCCCACGCTCGACCTCGGACTGCCCGGTTGGACCCTGCGCGCCTGGCGCGAGAGCGATGCGACGGCGCTGACCCTGCACGCGAACAACCCGAACGTCTGGCGCTGGATGAGCGACGCCTTCCCGCATCCCTACACGCGCGAGATCGCCGAGACCTGGGTCGCGCGCGGGCACATCGACTTCGGAGGTGACAACTGGGCCATCGCGTTCGGCGACGAGGCCGTCGGTGGCTGCGGCATTGCGCCGCTGGTGGGGCCGCAACGCTGCGTCGCTGAAGTCGGCTGGTGGCTCGCAGAGCCCTTCTGGGGCCGCGGCGTCGTCACCCGCGTCGCCCAGGTGCTTGCGGCGCGGGCCTTCGAAGAACCAGGACTCTGGCGACTGGTTGCCCCGATCCACGCCGGCAACCAGCGCTCGATGCGCGTCGCCGAGAAGGCCGGTTTCCTCCTCGAAGCGGTGCAGCGCCAGAGCACGGTCAAGGCGGGCCGCGTGATCGACCGCCATCTCTTCGTGCGCTTGCGCGGGCCCTGAACCGCATGTTCCCCCAGCTCACCGACCCCCGCGCCGTCGACATCGCCCAGGCGATGCTCGACGGCTTCAACCGCCACTACCGGCTGTTTCGTGAAACGACGCGCGAGGCCCAGGCGCGCTTCGAGGCGGCCGACTGGCACGGTCAGCAACGCGCGCAGCGCGAGCGCATCGAGTTCTACGACCTGCGCGTCAACGAAGCCAGCGAGCGCCTGGCACGCGAATTCGCCGCGCCGACGCTGCCGGCCGATGTGTGGCAGCAGGTCAAGCTGCACTACATCGGCCTGTTGACCAACCACCACCAGCCCGAGCTGGCCGAGACCTTCTTCAATTCGGTGACGACCAAGCTGCTGCACCGCAGCTACTTCCGCAACGACTTCATCTTCGTGCGCCCTGCGGTTTCGACGGAATACATCGAGAACGACGAGCCGGCCGCGACGCCGACCTACCGCGCCTACTACCCGACGCGCGACTCGCTGCGCGAGACCCTGCTGCGCATCGTCACCAATTTCCAATTGCGGCGCGAGTTCGAGGATCTCGATCGCGACGTCGAAGCGGTGCTCGCCGCGGTCGTCGGGCAGCTTGGCGACTGGCGCCTGCGGACCAACTTCCAGATCC
>DATDES010000059.1:0-4150 GCA_036522975.1 Burkholderiaceae bacterium
CGAATCGCGCGGCGATCAGGGCTTCGGCACCGACGCGCGTATTCAGGTGCAGGCGGACGCCGGTGGTTTCGATGCGGCGGGCGAAGTAGCGCAGCGTTTCATGGAACTCCTCCTTGCCCGGGACGCGCTTGGCCAGGTTGAACTGACCGCCGACCTCGGCGGCCGACTCGTAAAGGTGAACCTCATGGCCGCGCTCGGCCAGCGTGGTCGCTGCAGCCAAGCCGGCCGGCCCGGCGCCGACCACGGCGAAGCGCTTGCGCGTGGGCGTTCGCCGGATCATCAACGTGGTCTCATGGCCGGCCCGGGGGTTGACCAGGCAGGTCGCGAGCCGGTTGTCGAAAGCATGGTCGAGGCAAGCCTGGTTGCAGCCAATGCAGGTGTTGATATCGACGGCGCGGCCGGCTGCTGCCTTGGCGACGAAGTCGGGATCGGCGAGGAAAGGGCGCGCCAAGCTGACCAGGTCTGCACTGCCGTCAGCGATTACTTGCTCTGCGACCTCAGGTGTATTGATGCGGTTGCTGGTGACCAATGGGATGTCTATGCCATCGGCGCGCAGTTGCTCGCGCAGCTTCTTCGTGACCCAGGCGAAGGCCGCGCGCGGCACCGAGGTGGCGATCGTGGGCACCCGGGCCTCATGCCAGCCGATGCCCGAATTGAGGATCGTCGCCCCCGCCGAGGTGATCGCCTTAGCCAGCTGCACGACCTCGGGCCAGCTGCTGCCGTCGGGGATCAGGTCGATCAGGCTGAGGCGGTAGATCAGGATGAAGTCGGGCCCGACCGCCGCACGCACCCGGCGCACGATCTCGACCGCCAGCCGCATCCGGTTCTCGTAGGCGCCGCCCCAGTGGTCGCTGCGCTGGTTGGTGTGGGTGACCAGGAACTGGTTGATGAAGTAGCCCTCACTGCCCATCACCTCGACGCCGTCATAGCCCGCCTCGCGCGCCAGCACGGCGCAGCGAACAAAGGCGCGGATCTGCCGTTCGATGCCAAGCTCGGACAGCCCGCGCGGCGTGAAAGGCGAAATCGGCGACTGGATGCGCGACGGTGCCACGCAAAGGGGCGAGTAGCCGTAGCGCCCGGTGTGCAGGATCTGCAGGGCGATCTTGCCGCCCTCGTCGTGCACCGCGTCGGTCACTTCGCGGTGTCGCCGCGCAGCGGCGTGGCTGGCCAACGTGCCGGCAAAGGGCTTGGCCCAGCCTTCAATGTTCGGCGCGAAGCCGCCGGTGACCATCAGCCCGACGCCACCGCGGGCGCGCTCGGCATAGAACGCAGCCAGCGCCGGGAAGTGCTTGCGGCCATCTTCGAGTCCGGTGTGCATCGATCCCATCACGACCCGGTTGGCCAGCTTGGTGAAGCCGAGGTCGAGCGGGGCGAGCAGGTGGGGGTAGGGGGCTGCCAAAGGGAGGGCTTCGTCGGGCGAAGGCTGAGGCGGTGGTGTCCAGTCTAGGGGCGTCAACCGCGCCCGATTCCCTCTTTGGGGTGATTGAGCCGCAGGGCCTCGGCGCCGAATATTGACGGCATCCCGATCGCCACCCGCCACCATGCTGAACCTGATCCTCGACCGTCTGAGCCACCTCCTGCCGCGAGCCGACGCCACCGAGGCGCCGCATGCCTGGATCAACGAAGACAGCAACTGGCACAGCTCCAGCTTCGAGCTGGCGCGCGGCCTGGAGGTGATCGAGCATCGCGCTCTGCCGGCGGCCTTGTTTGCCGACACGATGCCGGCCTTCCACCCACCCAGGGCATGATCAGGGCTGAGCCGAACAACTGGTCGAGGTCAGCATGGTCAAGGCAGTCTGGAAGGGCGTCGTCATCGCCGAGAGCGACGACACGGTGGTCGTCGAGGGCAACCACTATTTCCCCGAAGCGAGCCTGAAGCGCGAGTACGTCAGCTTCAGCAATCACCGCACGAGCGACCCATGGAAGGGTCAGGCGCACTACTACAGCCTGTTCGTCGATGGCGAGATGAACCCCGACGCGGTCTGGTACTACCCCGAACCGAGCGACGCCGCGGCCGAGATCAAGGGCCGCGTCGCGTTCTGGAAGGGCGTGACTGTTTCCTAAGCCTAGGCCAGGCGCCCGGCTCGGAAGTCCTCGACGGCCTGGAAGATCTCCTGCTGCGTGTTCATCACGAAGGGCCCGTACTGCGCGATCGGCTCCTTCAACGGCCGGCCGGCGATCAGCAGCGCGCGGGTCCCCTGCGCCGCTGCGGTGATGCGCACCCCGTCGCCCTGGTTGGCCAGGATCGCCATGCGTTGCGGGGGTACGGCCTGGCCGTCGATCTCGGCGCTGCCGCGGTAGACGTAGACGAAGGCGTTGTGCTCGGCCGGCAGCGGCTGGTCGAACACCACCCCGGCATCGAGATGCAGGTCGAGGTAGAGGACCGCCGTGCCCTCGCGTTGCACCGCGCCGGTGACACCGTGGCTGGCGCCGGCGATCACGCGTGCGGTCACGCCGTCAGCGTGCCACTCTGGCAGTTCGGTGCTCTGCAGGTCGCGATACCAAGGCGGGTTCATCTTGTCCTTGGCCGGCAGGTTGAGCCAGAGCTGAAAGCCTTCCATCAGGCCCTCGGCCTGCTCGGGCAGCTCGCTGTGGATCACGCCACTGCCGGCGGTCATCCATTGCACACCGCCACCTTGCAGCAAACCTTCATTGCCGGCCGAGTCGCGATGGCGCATGCGCCCGGCGAGCATGTAGGTCACCGTCTCGAAGCCGCGGTGCGGGTGGTCGGGAAAGCCGGCGATGTAATCGCCCGGCTTGTCGCTGCCGAAAGCGTCCAGCATCAGGAAGGGGTCAAGGCGGCGCTGCAGATCCTGCGTCAGCACGCGGGTCAGCTTGACGCCGGCGCCATCACTGGTGGCTTGGCCGGCGACGAGTCTCTCGATGCGGCGCGGGGTGGCAACAGAGGAGGAGGGGGTGGTTTGCAGGTCCATGCCATCACTGTAGGCGTTGGCGACCGCCATGGCATTGCATTGCCTTGCACGCAACGCGCAAAGCCTTTCGCGATGCACCGTCCGGCGACCCGCCAGCGCGAGGCTCAAGGCCAGAGCACAATCACGGATCGAACAGCCAAAACGCCAAAAGCGTTCACGGAGCGACACCCATGCGCCGCCTGCAAGCCCTGACCCTGGCCACCACCCTCGCCGTGGCGATCGCCTGGCCCTTGACCGGCGTTGCCGCACCCAGCCTGCCCTCGACCAATGTGGCCTGGCTGGCGGCCGCAGCCGACGCCGACATCGACCGCGCCTTCGCCAAGGCCAAGGCCGAATCCAAGCCGGTGCTGCTGTATTGGGGCGCCACCTGGTGCCCGCCCTGCAATCAGTTGAAGGCGACGCTGTTCAACCGGCAGGACTTCGCCGCGCAAAGCAAGTCTTTCGTCGCCGTGCACATCGACGGGGACCGCCCCGCTGCGCAAAAGCTCGGCGCACGCTTCAAGGTCAGCGGCTACCCGACCCTGGTCCTGTTCACGCCAGCCGGCAGCGAAATCACGCGCCTGCCCGGCGAGGCCGATGCGCCGCAGGTGATGGCCTTGCTGCAGGCCGGTCTTGCCGGGGGCCGCCCGATGGCCGCCGTGCTCGCCGACGCCCGGGCCGGCAAGGCGCTCAGCGCCAACGAGTGGCGCATGCTGTCCTTCCACTCCTGGGACATCGACGAGAGCGGCCTGGTCGCCGAGGCCGACCGGCCGGCCGTGCTGGCCGAGCTGGCGAGCAAGAGCCAGGCGCAGGGCGACAACGAGACGAGCACGCGCCTGTGGCTCAAGGCACTCGCCGCCAGCGACGATGGGAAAGGACTCAAGCCCGACGCCGCGCTGCGCCAGCGGGTGCAGCGCGTGCTGGCCGATCCAGGCTTGTCGCGCACCCACATGGACGTGCTGATCTATGGCGCGTCCGACATGATCAAGGCCTTGACTGCCGACGACAGCGCCGACCGCGCGCCGCTGGTGGCGCAATTCGATGCCACGCTGGCCCGCCTCCAGGCCGACGCGACCTTGTCGCGCGGCGACCGCGTCAGCGCGCTGATCGAGCGCGTCGACTTGGCGCGCCTGGGCCAGCCCAAGGAGGCGACCCAGCCAAGTTTGCCGGCGCCCCTGGTGCAGGAGGGTCGCGACATGGCGGCGCGCATGGACCGCGAGATCACCGACGGCTACGAG
>DATDES010000060.1:0-7500 GCA_036522975.1 Burkholderiaceae bacterium
ATGCACAGCCCGGCCGAGTCGAACGCCGCGGTTGCGTCCTGGAAGGCCTTGACCAGCTCGGGCTTGCCCTCGGCCACCAGCGGATCGGTCTTGACCGGGATGCCGAGCACCTCGCTGGCCACGGTGTAGCCGCGCAGGTGGCAGGCGCCGCGGTTGCTCGTCGCGTAGGCCAGGCCCATGCCCTGGATGCCACGGGCGTCGTAGGCCGGGAACTCCTGGCCCTTCACGCTCATCGAAAGTTCGGGGTGGCCGTACTTGGCGGTCAGGCGCTTGCTGCCCAGGCCGATCTCCTTGCCAAAACCCTCGCCACTGGCCGTCATGTCGGCGAGGTCGCACAGCGCCTTGGCCGAGCCGAAGGGCGACTCGACGCCGAGCTGATCCTTCGTCAGCACGCCCATCTCGTAGAGCTCCATCACCGCGCCAATCGTGGCGCCGAAGGAGATCGGGTCCATGCCCTGCTCATTGCAGATCGCGTTGGCGTATTGCAGCGCCTCGAGGTCGTTGACGCCGTTGGCGGCACCCAAGGCCCAGGCCGCCTCGTATTCAAGCCCACCGGTCGCACCCCAGTACTGCGGCTTGTTGGCAACCGAGAAGTGGGTCGGATCGATCTTGCTGATGCGCCCGCAGGCGATGGTGCAGCCGAAGCAGGCCTGGTTGGTGACCAGTTGCGCCTTGCCGTCGCCCTTGCGCGGCGCGGCCATGGCTTCGGCCGAGATGTCCTTTGCGCCGTCGAACTGGCTGTCCTTGTGGTTGCGCGTCGGCAGGGCACCGATCTCGTTGATGACGTTCATCAGCACCTGGGTACCGAAAGTGGGCAGGCCCTGGCCGGTGACGGCGTTGTCGGCCAGGATCTTCTTCTTCTCGTAGGTGACCCTCATGAACTCCTTCGGGTCGGCGATGTTGCCCACACCCTTGGTGCCGCGCACCGCGATCGCTTTCAGGTTCTTGCTGCCCATCACCGCCCCGACGCCCGAGCGTCCCGCGGCACGGTGCAGGTCGTTGACCACCGCCGCGAACAGGACCTGGTTCTCTCCTGCCTTGCCGATCGACGAGACGCGGATCAGGGGATCCTGGTGCTGCTTCTTGATCGTTTCTTCGGTCTTCCAGACGCTCTGGCCCCAGAGGTGCGCCGCATCGCGCAGTTCGGCCACGTCATCCTCGATGAACAGGTACACCGGCTTGGCCGACTTGCCTTCGAAGATCACCATGTCCCAACCAGCCATCTTCAACTCGGCGCCCCAGTAGCCGCCGGAATTGCTGCAGGCGATGGCCCCGGTCAGCGGGCCCTTGGTGACCACCGTGTAGCGGCCGCCGGTCGAGGCCATCGTGCCGGTGAGTGGGCCGGTAGCCCAGATCAACTTGTTGGCCGGCGACAGCGCGTCGACCTTGGGGTCGACCTCGTCGAAGATGTACTTGGTACCCAGACCGCGCGAGCCGAGGTAGGCGCGCGCCCAATCCATGTTCAGTGGCTCGGACTTGACCGTGCCCTTTGTCAGGTCGACACGAAGAATTTTTCCTGCCCAGGACATGTTGGTTCTCCTCAGGCTGAAGGTTGATTGCCGAGCTTGTCGGCCCAGGCCTGCATCTTGTTCAGGCCGGTCCAGTTGGCATCGACATAAGTGATCGCGCCGGTCGGGCAAGCCGTGGCGCAGGCCGGGTCGCCGCCGCAGAGGTCGCACTTCTGCACCTTGCCGGTCTCCTGCACGTAGTTGATGGTGCCGAATGGGCAGGCAATCGTGCAGACCTTGCAGCCGACGCAAGTGGCGTCGTTGACCACCTTGGCGCCGGTCAGCTTGTCCAGCGTGATCGCCTCGACCGGGCAGGCATGCAGGCACCAGGCTTCGTCGCACTGGGTACAGGTGTAGGGCACCTTGCGCCCGGTATGGTGGAAATCGAAGACCTTGATGCGCGACTTGGCCGGCGCATAGGTGGCGTAGTTCTCGAACGAACAGGCCATCTCGCACTGAAGGCACCCGGTGCATTTCTCGGCGTTGATGTGAAGCGTCTTTTGCATGCCTGGCTCCTGCGGCGACGGCTGCACGCTGCAACCTATGAACGCCGATGCATAGGCGATTGTTCGGGCGGTGCGGGCCCATCGCTCTAGGGTCAACCCTAGAGCCCCCAAAAATTCTCAGATTGACGGGGCCCGCTTTGCTGGCACCATCCAGCGCCTTCGCTTCGACCCCCGACATCAAGCTACCGATGCCCACCTCCCAACGCTTGCCGACCGCAGCGGTCGAGCTGCAGGGTCTGAGCAAGCGCTATGGCGCACGCCGCGCGCTCGATGGCCTGTCGCTCTCACTCTTTGCCGGCAGTTTCGTGGCCCTGCTCGGCCCGAACGGCGCCGGCAAGTCGACCCTGTTCCAATTGCTCACCGGCCTGTTCGTCGCCGATGCCGGCGAGGCCAGCGTCGCCGGCTGCTCGATCCGGCGTGACGCCGTGGCGGCGCTGCGCCACATCGGCGTGGTCTTCCAGCAGCCCTCGCTCGACCTCGACCTGACGGTCGAGCGCAACCTGCGCTTCCATGCCGCCCTGCATGGCTTGTCGCGGGCCACTGCGACTGAGCGCATCGCCAGCGGCTGCGCCGCTCTCGGCATCGAGGGCGAACGGCCCCGCCTGGCACGCGAGTTGTCGGGCGGCACCCGGCGCAAGGTCGAACTGGTGCGCGCGCTGCTGCACCGACCTGCCGTGCTGCTGATGGACGAGGCCAGTGTCGGCCTCGACCCGAAGTCGCGTCGCGACCTGCTCGCCGCACTGCGCGCCGACGTGGCGGCGCGGAGCAGTTGCGTGCTCTGGGCGACCCACCTGGTCGATGAAGCGGCCCAGGCCGATCGCGTGCTGGTTCTGCACCAGGGCCGGCTGCTGGCCGACGGCACGCCAGCCGCCGTGACCGCTGCGCTCGGCGGGCCCAGCCTCGAGGCCGGTTTCATCGCCTGCACCAGCACCCCCCTTTCCGTGGAGGCAATGGCTTGAAATGCGACGACTGTGCTCACTCGGCGCCACATTGATGCTCGGGTTCGCGACGTCGGCGGTCGCGGTGCCGCTGATCTTCGTGTCGAGCGAAAAGGACGACACGCTGACGATCATCGACGGCGCGACATTGGCCGTCCAGGGCACGGTCCCGACCTGCAAGCGCCCGCGCCACCTGCAGCGCACTCCAGACGGCAAGCGGCTGCTGGTCGCCTGTGCCGAGTCCAACGCGGCAGACGTCATCGACCTGGCCAGTCGCAAGTCGGTCGGGCGCATCCCGCTCGGCGACGACCCCGAGGCCTTCGACATCTCGCCCGACGGCAAGACCCTGTTTGTTTCGAACGAGGACGATGGCGAACTCAGCTTCATCGACATCGCCAGCGGCAAGAAGACCAAGACGGTGGCGGTCGGCAAGGAGCCGGAAGGGGTGAAGGTCGCTGCCGACGGCAAGACGGTCTACGTGACCTCGGAGGTGGCAAGCCTGGTCCACGCGATCGACATCGCCAGCGCCAAGGTCATGCACAACATCAAGGTCGGCAAGCGGCCGCGGCGCATGGCGCTGAGCCCGGACGGCGCAGAGCTCTGGGTGACCAGCGAACTCGATGCAAGCGTCGGCATCATCTCGACCCGCGACCACAAACTGCTGCACACGCTGCGCTTCGAAGTCCCGGGCATGCGTGCGGGGGATATCACACCGGTCGGAATCGTGATCTCGCGCGATGGCGCCACGGCCTTCGTCGGCCTCGGCCGCGCGAACCACGTGGCATTCGTCGATGTGCGTTCGCGCAAGGTCACGCGCCTGGTGCTGGCCGGCAAGCGGGCATGGAACGTCAGCCTCGACGCCGCCGAGGCGCGCCTGTATGTCGTCAACGGCCTGTCCGACGACATGACGGTGATCGACGTCGCCTCGGGCAAGGCCTTGAAGACCATCCCGGTCGGCCGCGTGCCCTACCAGGCCGTGGTCATCGAGTGAAGCGGTCGGCAGCTCTGGCTCTGGCCTTCGCGGCCACGCTTTGCGCCACGGCGCAGGCGGCGAGTCTACGCGCGGCGCTGATCGTGCCGGCCGACGACCCGCGCCTCGAACGCAGTCGCCTCGAACGCGCTTACCTCGGCCATCCGGGCGGTACAGCGCGCGACGGCGCGCAATTGGCCGTCGACGAAGCGCGCTTCGAGCTCGACGCCGCCGGCAGCGCCGTGGTGCTCGACAGCGTGCCGGCCGCCAGCCTCGACGCCGCCCGCGCTGCCGCGCAGCAGGCCGAGAAGACGGGCGCCGCGGTGCTGTTGACCGACCTTCCAACCGAGTGGACGCGCGCCGTGGCCGACGCGGTCAAGCTGCCGGTCATCAACGTCGGTGACGCGAGCGACGTGTTGCGCGAACGCGATTGCCGCGCCAATCTGCTGCACACCGTGCCGAGCGAACGCATGCGCGCCGACGCGCTGGCCCAAGCCCTGGTCGCGCGGCGCTGGTCCAGCGTCTTGCTCCTGGCCGGGCCGAGCGGAGCCGACGCGACACGCGCGGTCGCCGCACAAGCGGCGATCAAGCGCTACGGCCTCAAGCTGGTCGCGATCAAGTCGTTCAAGCTCTCGGCCGACCCGCGCGAGCGCGAACTGGCCAACCCGCTGCTCTTGACCGCAGGGCCGGGCTACGACGCCGTCTGGGTCGTCGATAGCGACGGCGAGTTCTCGCGTGCTCTGCCTTACCGGACGGCGCTACCGCGGCCGGTGGTCGGCGACGCCGGCCTCACCGCGCAGGCCTGGCATGTCCAGTTCGAGCGCTTCGGTGCGCCGCAGGTGTCGCGCCGCTTCGCGAAGGCGGCAAAGCGGCCGATGACCGCACACGACTGGTCGGCCTGGATCGCCGGCCGCGCGCTGGTGGCCGCCGCCGTCGCCGCACCGAAGGGCCCTGCGGCGGCCTGGGCCAAGGCCCTGCTCTCCAACGAGCTCGACGGCTCGAAAGGCGTGAACCTGAGCTTTCGTCCCTGGGACGGCCAACTGCGCCAGCCCCTGCTCCTGACCGACGGCCAGGCCGTGATCGGAAGCGCACCCATCGACGGCATGCTGCACCCGCGCCAGACCCTGGACACCCTCGGCGCCGATGCGCCGGAGAAGCTGTGCAAGGCGCGCGGATGAACGCGACCCTCGCGCACTGGCTGCGTGCATTGGCCGCGATCGTCACGCGCGAGCTGATGAAGTTCGTGCGCCAGTACGGCCGCCTGGTCTCGGCTCTGGTCCGGCCGCTGCTCTGGTTGGCAGTGTTCGCGGCCGGCTTTCGCAACGTCTTCGGCGTTGCCATCGTGCCGCCCTACGAGACCTACGTTCCCTACGACGTCTACATCGCACCCGGCTTGGTCGGGATGGTGCTGCTGTTCAACGGCATGCAGTCGAGCCTGGCGATGGTGTATGACCGCGAGATGGGACTGATGCGCCTGCTGCTCACGGCGCCGCTGCCGCGCTGGTGGATCCTGCTGGCCAAGCTGGTCGCGACCGCCGTGCTGTCGCTGGCCCAGGCGGCCGCGTTCGTGATCATCGCGGCGCTGCTCGGCACCGCCCTGCCGGTGATCGGCAATCCATTGCACACTGCGCACGTGCTGCTGGCGGCATTGGCCGCCGCGCTGATGCTTGGCGCACTCGGGCTCTTGCTGTCGGTACACATCAAGCAGCTCGAGAACTTCGCCGGCACGATGAACTTCGTGATCTTCCCGATGTACTTCATCTCGACCGCGCTGTACCCGCTGTGGAAGCTCGAGGAGTCGGGCGCGCGCTGGGTCTTCGAGCTGGCGCGCCTGAATCCCTTCACACATGCCGTCGAATGGCTGCGCTTCGCGCTCTACGACCAGGACCCGGGGGTCGCACCCTGGGTCGTGCTCGGCACGCTGGCGTCCTGCTTTGCACTCGCGTGCTGGGGCTACGACCCGCAGCGTGGCTTCGGCGCGCTGGCCAAGCGGGGGGGCGCATGACGACGGCGCTTCGTTGCAACGCCGTCGCCGTCAAGCCGGGGCGTCGCCGCGTGCTGCGCGCCGCGCTTGCAACCGGCCTCGGGCTGCACGTGTGGCCGCTCCGCGGCCAGGCCAACGAGGCCTTTCCGTCGCGTCCTATCACGCTGTGGGTGCCCTGGCCGGCCGGCGGCGCGACCGATCAGACCCTGCGCCTGCTGGCCGACCTGGCCGGTCGCCACCTCGGGCAAAAAGTACTGGTCGACAACCGTGCCGGCGCCGGCGGCACGCTGGCGATGCCGATCCTGCTGCAAGCCGCGCCCGACGGCTACACCATCGCGCAGATGCCGCAGCCCGTGCTGCGCGCGCCCTACCTGCAGAAACTGCTATGGGACCCGGTGCGCGACACGACACCGATCCTGCAGTTGTCCGGGGTGACCTTCGGCATGCTCACGCCCCCCGCCAGCGGCATGAAGACCTTGGATGACGTGTTCGCCTATGCCCGCGCCCATCCGGGAAGGCTCACGGTGGCCACGAATGGCATCGGCACCACGCCACACCTGGTGATGGACGAACTGATGGCGCGCCAGGGCCTGCGTTATGTGCACGTGCCGTACAAGGGCACCGCCGAGCAGATGCTGGCCCTGGCCTCGGGCCAGGTGATGGTCGGCATCAACAGCACCGGATTCGCACCCTTCGTCGACAGCGGCAGCCTGCGCCTGCTGCTCACGCTGGGCGAGCACCGCAGCCGGCGCTGGCCCCAGGTGCCGACCTTGAAGGAGCTCGGCCACGGCATCGTCGCGATGTCACCCTACGGCCTGGCCGGCCCGCGCGGCCTGTCGGCCGCCGTGGTGCATGTGCTGCACGACGCATTCAAGGCAGCATCGCGCGAGCCATCGCACGTGGCCGAACTCGCCAAGTACGACCAGGAAGTAGCCTACCTCGGCCCCGAGGATTACGCCCGTTCGCTGCGCGAAGCCTACGCGGCGGAGAAGATCAATGTCGAACGCCTGGGCCTGTCGCGCAACGGTGGCAGCTAGGCCCGTCAGCTAGGCCCCGTCAGCGAGGCGCCAGCAGCGCGACGACGCTGGCGTGGCCGCCATCCTGCGCGACGCGCGCGGCGGTGTAACCGCGGTCGTCGGTGAGGTCGGTGCGCGCGCCGCGGCCCAGCAACAGCTTGACGGTCTCGGCCTGCCCCTGTCCGGCGGCCCACATCAGCGCGGTGAGGTTGTGCGCATACAGCGCGTCGACGGCGATGCCGTGCGCCAGCAGGGCTTGCACGACTTCGGTGTGGCCGAGCGCTGCCGCATAGACCATCGCGGAGTGCTCCATCCGGTCGACGGGTTCGGTCCGTGCGCCGGCGGCGAGCAGGCGACGCACAGCGGCGGCTTGGCCGTAGTAGGCAGCACCGATCAGCGGCGTCACGCCTTCGAGCGAGGCCTGCTGCACGTCGGCGCCGGCGGTGAGGAGGCGCTCGATCATCGGCAGGTTGCCCTTTTCGGCCGCGATCAAGAGGCTGGTCTTGCCCAGTCGGTTGCGCGAATTGGGCGCCGCGCCCTGATCGAGCAGGCGCGACAAGGTGGGCAGGTCGGCTTGG
>DATDES010000061.1:0-6862 GCA_036522975.1 Burkholderiaceae bacterium
CTCGCACCCTTGCCAGCAGGGGCGAGCTCATGCCTTCACCGAAGACCGCGGCCGCGACGAGGTGCGCGGCGTCGTCTTCGCGCAGCGATGGGATTGGAAAGCCGAGCACGACATGGGTCTGGCTGCTGCCGGCCAGGGCTCGGGCGCGCACGGCGCCTGAGTATGCGGGCGCGGCCACCAGGTTCGGCGAACCTTGCGCCATCGCGCCGAACGCGGCCTCGGCGGCACGCAAGATGGCCGCTGGATCGATTGCACCGGCTGCGCCGACGATCACATTCGCGCCGCTGTACTGGCGCTCAACGTAACGTACCAGGTCGTCGCGCCTGAAGCGCTCGATGTTGCGCCGGCTGCCGATCACTGGCTGCGCGACCGGGTGCAGGCCATAGCAGGCGCGGTCGAACAGTTTGTAGCCGGTCGAGACCGGGTCGTCGTCGTCCTCGGCGAATTCCTGCAGCAGCACCTGGCGCTCGGATTCGAGTTCGGCTTCTGGGAATGTCGAGTGCAGCACGATGTCACCGAGCATGCGCACGAAGTCGCCCGCGTGCGCCGCGAGCCCGCGCATCTGGTAGGCCGTATGGTCCTTGTCGGTGTGGGCATTGACCTCGGCGCCCAGGCGCTCGGCGTCCAGGTTGATGCGCCGCACGTCGCGCTGGGCCGTGCCCTTGAAGGCCATGTGCTCGATCACGTGGCTGATGCCATTGAGCGGTGCCGACTCGTGGGCACTGCCGGTGCGCACGAACACGCTGACCGCGGCAGTCTGCAGGTGCGGCATCGGGAGGCACAGGACGCGCACGCCATTGGTCAGGGTCGCGAGGTGGTTCCCCTCGTCGGTGTCAGGGTGCGATCGGGCCGTGCTCACGGCGACCCTCCCGGCGCGGCCGCGCCGACAGCCAACAAGCGTTCTGCCGCTTCGCGCAGGGTCGCCGCGCGCCCGTCGCGCAGATGGACTTCGAGGGAGGCTCCCGCGCCGGCGTAGTTGCGACCGATCGACTTCAGGTACAGCGGGTCGTAGTGGACTGCCATCAGTGCACCGAACACCTCGGCCCAGCGGCCCTCGCGGGCCATCGCCTGCCAGGCCTTGATCGTGGCCTTGCCGCGCAGATCGACCAGGGTGTCGAGGTGGCCGCAGAAGCGTTCGAGCTGGTCGGCGAAGAAACCGTATTCCTCCAGCAGCAGCTGGACCCGGGCCTCGTCGGGCATTCTCACCATCACCACACGGCTGTCGTTGCGCATGCGGTCGAGCAGGGTGGTGGGCACCTGCAACTGGCCGATCTTGCGGCTTTCGCTTTCCACATAAACCGGGCGTGCCGCGTCGAAGCCGGACAAGGTCTGCCAAACCTGGGTTTCGAAAGCCTTCTGGGTCGGTTGTTCCTCGTGCGGCAGGCCACCGAGCACCGAGCCGCGGTGCCTGGCCAGCCCTTCCAGGTCGAGCATCTGCGCGCCGGCGGCAGCCAGGGCCTGCAGCAGGCGCGTCTTGCCGCTGCCGGTGCGCCCGGCGATCACGATGTAGTCGAAGCGGAGTGGCAGGGTGCCCAGTTGCTCGCGCACCTGTTCGCGGAAGGCCTTGTAGCCACCGTGGACCAGGGTTGTGCGAAAGCCGATCTGGTCGAGGAACCAGGCCAACGTGCCGCTGCGTTTGCCACCGCGCCAGCAGTAGATCAGCGGCCGCCAGTCGCGCGGCTTGTCCTGCACGTGTTGCTGCAGCAGATCACCGATGCGCCGGGCCACCATCGCCGCGCCAGTCTTTCTCGCGTCGAAGGCCGAGACCTGGATGTATTCGGTGCCGACCTCGCGCCGCTCGTCGTTGTCGAGCACCGGCCAGTTGACGGCACCGGGTAGATGATCCTCGGCGAACTCGGCCGGTGACCGCGCGTCGATGATGGTGTCGAAGGCCGCCAGCCGCTGCAGCACCTCGGCGGCGGCAGCGCTGCTGAGGCTCACGACGTCTCGGGGCTCAAGGCGTCGAGCATCTCGGTCTCGATCGCGATCTGGGCGCGGTTGTGTTGCAGTTCGGGACCGTCGATCAGGAAGGTGTCCTCGACGCGTTCGCCGAGCGTGCTGATCTTGGCCAGCTGCAGGTTGATGTGGTGCCGCGCCAGCACGCGGGCAATGCCGTAGAGCAGGCCCGAGCGGTCGCTGGCGCTGACGCTGAGCAGCCAGCGTTGCGCACGTTCGTCGGGTCGCAGCGACACACGCGGGGTGACCGGGAAGCTCTTGACCCGGCGCGAGACGCGGCCGCGCCGCGGATCCGGCAGCGGGCCGGTCGCAGCCAGCGCCTTGGCCAACTGGGTCTCGACCAGCGAAATCAGGTCGCGGTAGCCGGCCGGGTCACCGGCCTCGACATTCGGGTGCACGAGCTGGAAGGTGTCGAGTGCAAAGCGCGCCCGCGTGGTGTGGACTTTCGCGTCGAGCACCGAGAAGCCGGCGTTGTCGAAATAGCCGCAGATGCGCGCGAACAGGTCGGGGATGTCGGGCGCATAGACGAGGACTTGCAAGCCCTCGCCGACTGGTGAGGCGCGCGCGCTGACCACCGGCACGCCGGTCTTGACATGGCGCCAGAGCACGCGGGCATGCCACGCCAGGTCGCCAGCGTCGTGGCGCGCGAAGTAGCTGACCTCGAGCGTGTCCCACAGCGGCTTCTCGGTGTCCGGCAGCTGCGAGGCCAGAGCCAGCAGGGAGCGGGCCTCGGCCTTGCGCGCTTCGAGTTCGGCTTCGAGGTTGGGCTTGGTGCCTCCGAGCGAGCGCAGCGCCAGTCGGTACAGGTCCTCGAGCAGTTTGCCCTTCCAGGCGTTCCACACCTTCGGGCTGGTACCACGGATGTCGGCCACCGTCAGCAGGTACAGCGCCGTCAGGGTGCGCTCGTTGCGGACCTGGGTCGCGAAAGCGCTGATCACGTCGGGATCGGACAGGTCTTCCTTCTGCGCGATGTGGCTCATCGTCAGGTGCTGCCGGACCAGGAACTCGATCAGGCGTGCATCCTCGCGGTCGACGCCGTGGTCGCGGCAGAAGCGCCGCACCTCGGCCCCGCCGATGTAGGAGTGGTCGCCGCCGCGGCCTTTGGCGACGTCGTGGAACAGCGCGGCCACGTAGAGCACGTAGGGCCGCTCGAACTGCGCCGCGAGCTGCGAGCAGAAGGGATATTCGTGGGCATGCTCCGGGATGAAGAAGCGGCGCACGTTGCGCAGCACCATCAAGATGTGCTGGTCGACCGTGTAGACGTGGAACAGGTCGTGCTGCATCTGACCAACGATGCGGCGGAACACCCAGAGGTAACGCCCGAGCACCGAGGTCTGGTTCATCAGACGGAAGGCATGGGTCTGCCCAATGGGCTGCTGCAGGATCTCGAGGAAGCGCGCCCGATTCGCTGGATCGCTGCGGAAGGCCGCGTCCATCACATGGCGCGCGTTGTACAGCGCACGCAAGGTGCGCGCCGACAGGCCTTTGATGCCGACTGTCTGCTGGTAGAGCAGGAAGGTCTCGAGGATTGCGTGCGGCTCGCGGTGGTAGAGGTCGTCGCTGGCCACTTCGAGCATGCCAGCGCGGTCGAAGAAGCGTTCATTGATCGGCCGCATCGGCTGGGCCTCGTTGTCGGCGACGCGGGCCTCGATGTTCAGTAGCACGATCTGGTTCAGCTGCACCACCGCCTTGGCGGTCCAGTAATAGCGGCGCATCAGCAGTTCCGAGACACGGTGGCCGTCTACGGAATGCAGGCCGAGGCTCTCGGCCACCGCGGTCTGCAGGTCGAAGACCAGGCGGTCCTCGCGTCGGCCGGCGATCATGTGCAGGCGGGCGCGGATCAGCTTCAGATGGCCCTCGTTGCGCTGCAGCTGCTTGGCCTCGAAGGGCGTGATCAGGCCGTTGGCCGCGAGTTCGACCCAGGAGCGGCCCAGCCGGGCCGCTCGGGCGACCCAGATCAGCGCCTGCAGGTCGCGCAGACCGCCCGGGCTCTCCTTGCAGTTCGGCTCGAGCGAGTAGGGCGTGTCCTGGTACTTGGTGTGCCGCTGCTGCATCTCGAGGGTCTTTGCGCGCAGGAAGGCGCCCGGGTCGAGTTCGGCGGACAGGCGCTTGTGCAAGGCATTGAACATACGCCGCGGGCCGCAGACCAGGCGGCTTTCGAGCAGGGCCGTCTGCACCGTCACGTCGCGCGCCGACTCGGCAGCGCATTCGTCGATGTTGCGCACCGAGGAGCCGATCTCGAGACCGATGTCCCAGCAGGCGGTGATGAAGCGCTCGACGGCCGGGCGTGCGGCCTCGGGTGCCAGCCCATCCGGCAGCAAGACCAGCACGTCGACGTCCGAGTACGGGAACAACTCCCCGCGGCCGTAGCCCCCGGCCGCCACCAGGGCCGCGCCGGCCGGCATCATGGTCGCGATCCAGAGTTCGCCGAGCGTCGCATCGACCAGCCTGGACAGGCTGCGGATCAGCGTATTGGCCGCGGTCGCACTTGGTCGTGCCGCAGCGAAGTGTTCGATCAGCGCCGACTTGTCGACCGCCAAGCGCAGCCGCAGGCTGGCCACACCAGTGCCCGTTGCGACGGGCCGCGCCACCGCGGACACGGTCATCTCAAGCCGTGACAGCGGCGGGCCGGCTGGCGGTCACGAAGGCTGGCAGCGGTGGGCTGCCCGCCGACAGCGTTAGTACCTCGTAGCCCGTCTCGGTCACCAGGACGGTATGCTCCCACTGCGCCGACAACGAACGGTCGCGTGTGACGATGGTCCAGCCGTCGTAGCTGCCGCCCTTGCGGTCCTCTCGGATGTCGCGCTTGCCGGCATTGATCATCGGCTCGATCGTGAACACCATGCCCGGCACCAGTTCTTCGAGCGTGCCCGGGCGGCCGTAATGCAGCACCTGCGGCTCTTCGTGGAACTTCTTGCCGATGCCGTGGCCGCAGAACTCGCGCACGACCGAGAAGCCCTGGTTCTCGGCGAAGGTCTGGATCGCGTGGCCGATGTCGCCCAGGCGCGCGCCGGGGCGCACCTTGACGATGCCCTTCCACATTGCCTCGAAAGTCAGGCTGCACAGGCGCTTGGCCGCGATGCTGCCTTCGCCGACGATGTACATGCGGCTGTTGTCGCCATGCCAACCCTCGGGCGTGATCACGGTGACATCGATGTTGACGATGTCGCCGTTCTTCAGCGGCTTGGCGTTCGGGATGCCATGGCAGACCTCGTGGTTGATCGAGGCGCAGAGCGAAGCCGGGTAGGGCGGGTAACCGGGCGGTGCGTAGTTCAGCGTCGCCGGCACGGTGCCCTGCACCTTGACCATGTGCTCATGGGCGACGTGGTCGAGCTCGAGCGTGGTCACGCCCGGCCTGATCAGCGGCGTCAGCAGGTCCAGCACCTCGGAGGCCAGGCGGCCGGCCACGCGCATGCCCTCGATGTCGGCTGCTGACTTGGTGGTCATCGTCATGGGGCGGAATTATCCCACCCGACCCGTAAAATCGCCGCCTCTGCCGGTATTCAACCCTTCCCAAGCCCCGATGTCCGTTTCGCCCAAGCACCTGTTGCACTTCGAGGGCGGAAACGCCCTGTCCGCGTTCCGCGCCCAGGCGCTGCTGGCGCGGCTGGCGCGGACCAGCCCGCGCATCGTCGGAGTCGGCGCCCGACACGTGCATTGGGTGTGGAGCGACGCCGCGCTCGACGGCGCTGCGCGCGACAAGCTGGCATCCTTGCTGACCTACGGGGACGCAGCGACGTCGGCGGGCGATGGGGCCCTGGTAATGGTCATGCCCCGCCTGGGCACCGTGTCGCCCTGGGCCAGCAAGGCGACCGACATCGCGCACAACTGCGGGCTGCCGATCCACCGCGTCGAGCGGGTCACCGAATACCGGCTGCAGTTGAAGGGCGGCCTGCTCGGCAACAAGCCTCTCGCGAGCGCCGAGTTGCAGGCGGCGGCGGATGGCCTGCACGACCGCATGACCGAGAGCGTGGCCTTCGAGCGCGAGGCCGCACGGCACCTGTTCGACGAGCGCGAAAGCCAGCCGATGGCGCAGGTCGACGTGCTGGGCCGCGGCCGCACGGCGATCGACGCGGCAAATGTCGACTGGGGCTTGGCCCTTTCGGATGATGAGATCGACTACCTTGCCGCCGCATTCGGCAGGCTCGGCCGCAACCCGACCGATGTCGAGCTGATGATGTTCGCCCAGGCCAACAGCGAGCATTGCCGGCACAAGATCTTCAACGCCGAATTCGTGATCGACGGGGAAGCGCAGCCCTTGTCGATGTTCGGGATGATCCGCAACACCGAGGAGGTGTCGCCGCAGCGAACCGTGATCGCCTACAACGACAACTCGGCGGTCATGGAGGGCGGCACGGCCGAGCGCTGGCTGCCGCAGGGCTTCACCAACGCGCCCGCGTACGGCGCACGCGACGAGCTCGTGCATGTGCTGATGAAGGTCGAGACGCACAACCACCCGACCGCGATCTCGCCCTTCCCGGGCGCGTCGACCGGTGCCGGCGGTGAGATCCGCGACGAGGGCGCCACCGGCCGCGGTGCACGACCGAAGGCCGGCCTGACCGGCTTCTCGGTCGGCAACCTGCACTTGCCCGGCACCGACGAGCCGTGGGAGCGGTTGCCCGTCGGCCGCCCCGGCCACATTGCCTCGGCGCTGCAGATCATGACCGAGGGACCGCTGGGCGGCGCGGCCTTCAACAACGAGTTCGGCCGGCCGAACCTGGGCGGCTACTTCCGCGTCTTCGAGCAGGTGGTGGCCGGCGTGCGCCGCGGCTATCACAAGCCGATCATGATCGCCGGCGGGCTGGGCAGCATCAGCGCAAGTCAGACCCACAAGAAGATCTTCGCGCCCGGCACCTTGCTCGTGCAGCTCGGCGGGCCGGGTATGCGCATCGGCATGGGTGGCGGC
>DATDES010000062.1:0-4207 GCA_036522975.1 Burkholderiaceae bacterium
GTGCTCGCGCATCGAATTGCCGGCCTCGCTGCCGAGCTTCAGGTCGTACGCGGCGACGGCCACGCCCTGCGCACGCAGGTCCTCGGCGAGGATGCGGCCGACCTCGCCGTAGCCGATGAGCGTGATGGCTGTCATCGCGTCAATAGTAGAGAGGAGAGAGGCCTTGGCCTTGTGGATGGGTAAAGGGTCAGTCGATGTAGCGCAGTCCGGCCTTGGCCAGTGGCTCGCGCATCGAATACATGTCGAGGCCGAGCACGCCCGAGGCGAGCTTGGCGCGCTTTTCGCCCTCGTTGGCCTCGCGCTTGGCCGCGGCATGGAGCGTGGCCTCGGCCACCGAGCGCGGCACACAGACCACGCCATCGTCGTCGGCGACGATCACGTCGCCCGGATGCACCAGCGCGCCGGCGCAGACCACCGGAATGTTGACCGAGCCCAGGGTGGCCTTGACCGTGCCCTTGGAGCTGATCGCGCGGCTCCAGACCGGGAAACCCATCTCGGTCAGCGTCTTCACATCGCGGCAGCCGCCGTCGATGATCAAGCCGCGCGCACCGCGGGCCTTGAACGAACTCGCCAGCAGGTCGCCGAAAAACCCGTCGGTGTTGTCGGTCGTGATCGCGGCGACCACGATGTCACCGGGCTTGATCTGCTCGGCCACGACGTGGAGCATCCAGTTGTCGCCCGGCTGCATCAGCACGGTGACCGCCGTGCCCGAGACCTGCGCGCCGACGTAGATCGGGCGCATGTAGGTCTTCATCAGGCCGACCCGGCCCATGGCCTCGTGCACGGTGGCGCTGCCGAAGACGGCCAGCTTCTCGGCCACCGACGCATCGGCGCGCTGGATGTTGCGGTAGACGACTCCGAGTTCATACATGGCTATTTCTCCTTCTTCTTCAAAGCGGCATCGAGGCGCGGATAGACGCGCCGCGCATTGCCTTCGAAAACCTGGTGCTTCTGCACGGGCGTGAGCTGCGTCGAGGCGTCGATGTAGCGCTTGGTGTCGTCGTAGTAGTTGCCGGTTTCGGGGTCGATGCCGCGCACCGCGCCGATCATCTCGCTCGCGAACAGGATGTTCTCGACCGGCACCACCTTGGTCAGCACGTCGATGCCGGGCTGGTGGTAGACGCAGGTATCGAAGAACACGTTCCTCAGCAGGTGGTCCTTCAGCAGCGGCTTCTTCATCTCCTGCGCGAGACCGCGGTAGCGGCCCCAGTGGTAGGGCGCGGCACCGCCGCCGTGCGGGATGACGAAGCGCAGGGTCGGAAAGTCCTTGAACAGGTCGCCCTGGATCAGCTGCATGAAGGCCGTCGTGTCGGCGTTGATGTAGTGCGCACCCGTGGTGTGGAAGCACGCGTTGCAGCTGGTGCTGACGTGGATCATCGCCGGGATGTCGTACTCGACCATCTTCTCGTAGATCGGGTACCAATGCGTGTCGGTCAGCGGCGGGCTTGTCCAGTGTCCGCCCGACGGGTCGGGGTTCAGGTTGATCGCGACGTTGCCGTACTGCTCGACACACTTCACCAGCTCGGGGATGCAGGTCTCTGGCGCGACGCCGGGCGACTGCGGCAGCATCGCCGCGGGGATGAACGAGTCCGGGAACAACTGGCTGACGCGGTAGCAGAGTTCGTTGCAGATCGCGGCCCAGGTCGACGAGACCTCGAAGTCGCCGATGTGGTGGGCCATGAAGCTGGCACGCGGGCTGAAGATCGTCAGGTCCGAGCCTCGCTGCGTCATCAGCTTGAGCTGGTTCGATTCGATCGTCTCGCGGATCTCGTCGTCGGAGATCTTGAGATCGGCGCCCCGGGGCTTGGCCGAGGGGTCCTTGATGCCAGCGATCTGCGCGTTGCGCCACGCCTCCAGCGCCTTGGGCGCGGTGGTGTAGTGGCCGTGGATGTCGATGATCATTTCGAGTGGACTCCTTGGACTCGGGACGTTGATCAGGCCGGCTCCATGCCCTGGCGCCGCTTCGCGTCGGCCGCCGCAGGCGAAGCCATGAAGTCGAGCAACTCGCGCCCCGCGTCGGGATGGCCCGAAGCGGCGCAGACACCGGCGGAAAAGGTGGTGACGATCTGCACCGCTTCGGGCAGCGGACCGAGCACCTCGATCCCCTCGAGGTGCATCAGTTCCGCGAGCTGCTGGAAGCCGAGCTCGACCTCCCCGCGCGCCACCAGCGCACCGACAGGCACGCCGGGCGGCGCGGTGACGATGCGGTCCTGGATGTCGGCGGCGATGCCCCAGCGCTCGAAAAGTCTGGCGAGTTGTACGCCGCTCGGGCCGGTGGAATAGCCGATTGTGCGCGCCGCCAGCACGGCGCGGCGCAGCGCGTCTTCGCTACCGATCTCCGGACGCGGCGCACCCGCGCGCACCGCGATCGCGACGCCGGAATGGACCAGGTCGACCTTGCTGCCGGCAACGATGCGACCGGCCGCGAGCAGCTTGTCAATCGCGTCGGTCGCGAGCACAACCACGTCGAAGGCCTCGCCACTCTGGACACGCTTGGCGGCGTCGACACCGCCCACCGACTCGATCTCGACCTGATGGCCGTTGCGTTGCACGTACGCACGCGTCAGCTCGGCGAGCAGGGCCTTGGTGGCCATCGACGAGATGCCGGTGATCGCGGGGTTCATGGCACCGGATTGTGCGCATCAACGCCGCTCAAATCCAGCATGGCTGACCACTAGCAGCTATTTCAATCCGGCATGGGGATGGCACTGTTCGGCTCGGGCACGACCCTGCGTGCCGGGGCGCTCAGGAACGCCGGCCCTTGCGTGCCGGCGTGGGCAGGGCCGCAACCAGGGCTTCGAGCAGCGCGCGGGCCTGGCGCGTCAGCGGCGTCGGCGGCTTGGTGGCCGACTGCGCCAGGCACAGCACGCTGACGATCTCGGGTTGGACGATCTTGCGCACCGCCAGTTCGGCGCCGCGGCCCGAGGCCGCGACCGCGCTGGCATTGAGCACTGCATGGCCCATCCGGGCACAGACCAGGTCGATGATCGCCGGCACGCTGGACACCTCGCAGGCGATGTCCAGCGCCACGCCGGCGAGCGTGGCCTGGGTCTCGAGCAGGCGCCGGATCGACTGGTGGCGCTCAGGCACGATCAGCGGATAGGCGCCGATCTCGTCCAGCGGCAGCGTGGCCGGCAGCGCGCGCCGGCCGCGCGGCGGCGCCGGCTGCACCAGACACAGCGGCTCGCGCAGCAGGGGCGTGATCTCGAGCGCTGGCGACGGCACGGGGTTGTAGACGAGACCCAGGTCGGCGCGGCCGCTTGCGATCCACTCGGCGATGTGCGCCGACAGGCCCTCGACGACGGTCACCCGCGCCCGAGGCAGCTGGGCGCGGAAGCCCTCGATCAGCGGCCGGGTCAGGCGCCGGCTCATCGAAGGCGGCAGGGCGAGCGTCACGTGGCCGACGGCAGCATCGCGCTCGGCGCCCAGGTCCTCGCGCGCCAGCGCCACCTGCTGCAGGATCTGCACGCCATGCTCGAACAGGCGCCGCCCGGCAGGCGTCAGGCTCACGCCGCGGCCGTTGCGCAGCAGCAGGGTCTCACGCAGGTCGGTCTCGAGCAGTCGCACCTGGCGCGACAGCGCGGGCTGCGCAATGTCGAGCACGCGCGCGGCCTTGCTGAAGCTGCCCAGCTCGGCCACGCGCACGAAGCTCTGGAGCTGGCGCAGGTTCATCGTCGCAGGTGTCGGCGCTGCTATTGCGGCTCGATCTTCGCCTGCACGATCACGTCGGACCAGCGGCGCAGCTCCACGACCAGCAGTTGCCGCAATTGCTCGGGCGTCCCACCCTCGGCTCGCACACCCAGCGCCTGTAGTTGCGACTGCACCGCGGGAACGGCCAGGGCCTGCAAAGCGGCGCGCTGCAGGCGATCGATCGTGGCCTTGGGCGTGCGCGCCGGGGCGGCCAGCGCATTCCACGACGCCACGCTGTAGCCGGGCAAGCCTGACTCCTTGACCGTCGGCACACCGGGCAGGCCGGCGAAGCGTCGATCCGAGGTGACCGCCAGCGCACGCAAGACCTTGGCCTGCACCTGGCCGAGCATCGGCCCCAGGATCTCGAAGCCGACGTCGATCTCGCCGGCGCGCAGCGCGGTGATCACCGCTGGCGTGCCCCGGTACGGGACAACCACCACGTCGATGCCAGCCACCGACTTGAAATACTCGGCCGCCAAATGCTGGGTGCTGCCGGCCGCGATGGTGCCGAAGGTCA
>DATDES010000063.1:0-6558 GCA_036522975.1 Burkholderiaceae bacterium
CGGCCAGGGCGACGCGGCGATCGTGCCCCTGGTCGACATTCCGATGTATGTGATGACACCCGAATTCGGTGCCGCCAGCCAGCTCGAGAAGATCGACATGCTGGATTTCGCTGAGTTTGTCGCGATCAACAAGTTCGACCGCAAGGGCGCGGCCGACGCGCTGCGCGACGTCGCCAAGCAGGTCCAGCGCAACCGCGAAGCCTGGAAGCAGGCGCCCGATCAGATGCCGGTCTTCGGCACGATGGCCAGCCGCTTCAACGACGACGGCGTGACGGCGCTGTACCAGGCCCTGAAGCCGCGCCTGGCGCAGGCCGGCCTGTCATTGAAGGACGGCCGGCTGCCGGTCGTTGCGACGCGCCATAGCACGCACCAGGTGCCGATCGTGCCCGGCGCGCGCGCGCGCTATCTGGCCGAGATCGCCGACACCGTGCGCGGCTACAAGAAACGTGCGCGCGAGCAGGCCGTGCTGGCGCGCGAGATCCAGCAATTGCGCGCAGCGGCCGCGATGCTCACCGCCGGCAAGCCCGACAAGCCGCGCGCGGCCGAGGCGGCCGTCAACCTGGCCGAGCAGCGCGAGGCCCGGCTCGATTCGACGGCGAAGAAGCTGCTCGCGATGTGGCCCGACATGCAGCGCGCCTATGCAGGCGACGAGTACGTCGTGAAGATCCGCGACAAGGAGGTCCGCACCGCGCTCACGCACACCACGCTGTCGGGTAACAAGATCCGCAAGGTGGCCCTGCCGGCGTACGAGTGCCACGGCGAGCTGTTGAAGTGGCTGCTGCTGGACAACGTGCCCGGCAGCTTTCCCTACACCGCCGGTACCTTCGCCTTCAAGCGCGAGGGCGAGGACCCGGCGCGCATGTTCGCCGGCGAGGGCGATGCCTTTCGCACCAACCGGCGCTTCAAGATGGTCAGCCAGGGCCTGCCGGCCAAGCGCCTGTCGACCGCCTTCGACTCGGTGACGCTCTATGGTCACGATCCCGACCTGCGGCCCGACATCTACGGCAAGGTCGGCAACTCGGGCGTCAGTATCGCCACCCTCGACGACATGAAGGTGCTGTACGGCGGCTTCGACCTGACGAACCCGAGCACCTCGGTCAGCATGACGATCAATGGGCCCGCGCCGACGATCCTGGCGATGTTCATGAACACCGCCATCGATCAAAACCTCGACAAGTTCCGCGCCGACAACCAGCGGCAACCCACCGACACCGAGGCCGCCAAGATCAGCGAATGGACGCTGGCCAACGTCCGCGGCACGGTGCAGGCCGACATCCTGAAGGAAGACCAGGGCCAGAACACCTGCATCTTCTCGACCGAGTTCTCGTTGAAGGTGATGGGGGACATTGCCGAGTATTTCGTGCATCACGACGTACGCAACTTCTACTCGGTCAGCATCTCGGGTTATCACATCGCCGAGGCCGGGGCCAACCCGATCAGCCAGCTCGCCTTCACGCTCTCGAACGGCTTCACCTTCGTCGAAGCCTACCTCGCGCGCGGCATGCACATCGACGACTTCGCGCCGAACCTCTCCTTCTTCTTTTCTAACGGCATGGACCCCGAGTACAACGTCATGGGCCGCGTCGCGCGGCGCATCTGGGCCACCGCGATGCGCGACCGCTACGGCGCCAACGAGCGCTCGCAGAAGCTCAAGTACCACGTGCAGACCAGCGGCCGCAGCCTGCACGCGCAGGAAATCGCCTTCAACGACATCCGCACCACGCTGCAGGCCCTGATCGCGATCTACGACAACTGCAACTCGTTGCACACCAATGCCTACGACGAAGCGATCACGACGCCCACCGAGGAGAGCGTGCGCCGCGCGATGGCGATCCAGCTCATCATCAACCGCGAGTGGGGCCTGGCGAAGAACGAGAACCCGAACCAGGGCAGCTTCATCATCGACGAGCTGACCGAGCTGGTCGAGGAGGCGGTGCTGGCCGAGTTCGAGAAGATCGCCGAACGCGGCGGTGTGCTCGGGGCGATGGAGACCGGCTACCAGCGCGGCAAGATCCAGGAAGAGTCGATGCACTACGAAATGCAGAAGCACACCGGCGAGTACCCGATCGTCGGCGTCAACACTTTCCGCAATCCGCGCGCCGACCCGGTGCCCGAGCACATCGAGCTGGCGCGTTCGACCGACGAAGAGAAGCAGTCGCAACTCAAGCGGCTGCACGACTTCCATGCCCGCCATGCGCAGGCCGCGCCGGTGATGCTCCAGCGTCTGCAACAGGCCGTGATCGACAACAGCAACGTGTTCGATGTGCTGATGGACGCGGTGCGCGTGTGCTCGCTCGGGCAGATCACGAGCGCGCTGTTCGAAGTCGGCGGGCAGTATCGAAGGAGCATGTGATGACGAACGAGGCGATGGCCGCTATGAACATGCGCCCCCTCGGCCGCTCCGGCCTGATGACCGCACCGCTGGCCTTCGGCGGCAACGTCTTTGGCTGGACCGCCGACGAGGCGATGTCGTTTCGCCTGCTCGACGCTTTCGTTGGTGCGGGTTTCAACCTGATCGATACGGCCGATGTTTATTCACGCTGGGCGCCGGGACATGCCGGCGGCGAGTCCGAGTCGATCATCGGGCGCTGGCTGAAGCGTTCGGGCAAGCGCAGCCAGGTGTTGATCGCGACCAAGGTCGGCAAGGACATGGGCGACGGCCGCACGGGTCTGTCGCCGCGCTGGATCCGCCAGGCGGTGGACGATTCGCTGCGCCGCCTGCAGACCGACCGGATCGACCTGTATCAGTCGCATGACGACGACCCGGCCACGCCGCTGGAAGAGACCCTGGCGACCTACGGCGAGCTGATCCGCGCCGGCAAGGTGCGCGCGATCGGCGCGTCCAACCATTCGGCCGCCCGCCTGGCCGAAGCGCTCGACACCAGCGAGCGGCTGAGCCTGCCGCGCTACGAGACCCTGCAGCCGCTGTACAACCTTGTCGAGCGCGAGCCCTACGAGGCCGAACTAGAGCCCTTGATCCGGTCCCGAGGTGTCGGCGTGATCAATTTCTTCGGCCTGGCGCGCGGCTTTCTCACCGGCAAGTACCGCAGCGAGGCCGATCTGGCAAAGAGCCCGCGCGGCGCCGGCGTGAAGGCGTACCTGAACGAGCGCGGCCTGCGCATCCTGGCCGCGCTCGACGACGCAGCGGCTGAACTGAGCGCCACCCCGGCCCAGGTGGCATTGGCCTGGCAAATGGCGCGCCCCGGGATCACGGCGCCGATAGCGAGCGCCACTTCATCGGCGCAATTCGAGGAATTGGCGGGCGCGGCAGCGCTCACGCTGAGCGCCACGACCATCGCCGCGCTCGACCGCGCCAGCGCCTGGCGCTGAAGCTCAGCTTGCGTCGACCGACTTGCCGACCAGCTCGAAGTGCTCGACCACTGGCGGCTGCGCGAAGTAGGGGCCGACGATCGCACGCCACTGCGCGAACAGCGGCCCCTGTCGGAAGCCCAGGGTGTGGTCTTCGAGGGTGTCCCAGAAGATCATCAGCAGGTAGCGCTCGGGGTTTTCGACGCCGCGATTGACCTTCCAGCCGCGAAAGCCCTTGGCCTGGGCAGCGACGGTGGTGACGCCGCGCAGGATCGCTTCTTCGAACGCGGCCTGCTGGCCGGGTGGGATGCGGATGTCGGCAACTTCGAGAATCATGGTCTGGCTTTCGTTCACATCTTGCAGCCGCGGCCGGGATCGGCCAGGGCTTTGACGGCGACACCCTTGTACTCGTTGTTTTTGCCCACCGCTTCGCGCAGGAACATGTCCTGCACCGGGTTGTGCGAGGCCGACAACGTGAACTTGCCGCGCGGGCTGTCGACCGTGGCCTTGCGCATCGCGGCGATCATGCCGTCGCGCTTGCCGAAGTCGCCCTTCACGGCTACCAGGCCGGCGCCCAAGAGCTGCGCCGCGTCGTAGCCCTGCACGGCGTAGACGTCGGCGTTGGCCTTGAAGGCCAGCGCGAAGTTCTTGCGGAAGGCGTTGTTGCGCGGCGTGTCGAGGTTGTCGGCATAGTGCAGGGCCGTCTGCAGGCCTTGCGCCGCGGGGCCCTGGGCTTCTAGCGTGCCGTCGGTCAGGAAGCCCGAGCCGAGCAGCGGGATGCCGCGCCGCAGGCCGGCGGCGTCGTAGTCCTTGACGAACTTCACCGCCCCACCACCGGCGAAGAAGGCGAACACCACGTCCGGTTTCTGTGCCGCGATCTCGGTCAAGAGGGCCTGGAACTCGACGTTCGGGAAGGGCAGGCTCAGGTCCTTCATGACCTTGCCGCCGCCCTTCTCGAAGGCCTCGGTGAAGCCCTTGACCGTTTCCTGGCCGGCGGCGTAGTTCCAGGTGATCGTCATCGCCCGCTTGTAGCCCTTGCCGGCAGCGACAACTCCCGTCGCATAGCCCGGCTGCCAGTTCGAGAACGAGCTGCGGAAGATGTGTGGCGCGCACATCGCACCGGTGATCGCATCGGCTCCGGCATTGGGCACGATCAGCATGGTGTTGCTTTCCTTGGCCGCACGCGCCATGGCGAGCGCTACGCCCGAGTGCACGGTGCCGACGATCACGTCGACGTTGTCGCGCTTGATCAGCTTGTTGACGTTGTCGGTGGCCTTGGACGGGTCGCTCTCGTCGTCGACCCGGAAGTACTGAATTTCGCGCCCGCCGAGCTTGCCGCCCTGCTCCTGCACGTAGAGGCGGAAGCCCCGCTCGATCATGTCTCCCAGGGCGGCGAAGGTTCCCGTGGCGGGCAACATCAGGCCGACCTTGAGGGGCGGTTGTCCCTGCGCCTGGGCGGCGCCGAAACTGGCGGCGGCGGTCAGGGCGAGCAGGGTAGGGCGAAGGGCAAGGCGCATGGACGGGACTCCGAGGAGAAAAGTGGACATTGCCCCCGAGGATGCCTGCACCGGGTAGTCCCGGGCAACGGGGTTATCGCGAGGGCTGCCCTCGGGCTACAGCAACTGCTTGAGCCGCGCCTGCGCCTGGCGCAGCGCCGGCAGGCCGGCGGCCACCAGGTCGTCGATCGACATGCGCGAGGCGTGGACGGTCAGATTCATCGCCGCCACCGTGTCACCGCGCCAGTTGGCCAGCGGCACCGACAGCGTGCGCATGCCCAGCTCCATCTCCTGGTCGACGGTGGCATAACCCCGCTCGCGCACCCGCTGCAGCTCGGCGCGCAGGTGATCCCGGCGGGTGATGGTGGTGGAGGTGCGTGCGCGCAGCGTCTGTCGATCGAGCCAGGCCTCCGCCTGTTCGTCCGGCAGAGCGGCTACCAGCACGCGCCCGTTGGCCGTGCAATAGGCCGGCACGCGGATCCCCGGCTGCAGCGTCGCCGAGACATTGCGCCCGGCGCTGGTCGCGGCGATGCAGATCACGTCGGCGTCGTCGAGCACGCTCGCGGCCGAGGCCTCCTTGAGCGTGTGGGCCAGCTCGGTCAACGCCGGCTGCACGACGCGCGGCAAGCGGGCCGAATGCATGTAGCTCTGGGCCAGCCGCAGCACCCGCGGCGCCAGCGCGAACATCTTGCGCTCCTGGTGCACGAAGCCCAGGTGGGTGAGGGTCAAAAGGTAGCGGCGCGCGGCGGCGCGCGTCAGGCCGGTGCGCTCGGCAACTTCGCTGATCGTCAGCCGTGGCCGATCCTGGTCGAAGGCTTCGATCACCGCCAGGCCCTTCTCCAGGCCAGCGACGATGTCGCGTTTCAGCGGGGCCTCGACGCCACTCGCCAGCGCCGGCTGATCTGCTCCGCGGTCGAGCTCGTCACCCATCGAGTGCTCCGTTCATGATTCAGACCCGCTCGAGAATGACGGCGATGCCCTGGCCGACGCCGATGCACATCGTGCACAGCGCATAGCGGCCGCCGGCGGCGTGCAGCTGATTCACGGCCGTGGTCGCCAGCCGCGCGCCGCTGGCGCCCAGCGGATGTCCCAGCGCGATCGCGCCGCCATTCGGGTTCACGCGCGCGTCGTCGTCGGCGAGACCCAGGTTGCGCAGTACTGCCAGGCCCTGGGCCGCAAATGCCTCGTTGAGCTCGATCACGTCGATCTGGGCCAGGCTCAGCCCCGTCAGTTCGAGCACCTTGTGGGTCGCCGGCGCCGGGCCGATGCCCATCACGCGCGGCGCCACGCCGGCAGTGGCCATGCCGACCACGCGCGCCTTCGGGGTCAGGCCATGCTTGGCGGCACTGGCCTCATCGGCCAGCAGCAGCGCACAGGCGCCGTCGTTCACACCGCTGGCGTTGCCGGCTGTCACGGTGCCACCTTCGCGCACCACGGGCTTGAGCTTGGCCAGCGCTTCCAGGCTGGTTTCGCGCGGGTGTTCGTCCTTGTCCACCACGACGGGGTCGCCCTTTTTCTGGGGCACGTGCACGGGCGTGATCTCGCGGGCCAGGTGCCCGGCCTGCTGCGCGGCCACAGCCTTCAGCTGACTGGCAAGGGCCATGCGGTCCTGCGCCTCGCGCTCGATGCGGTAGTCGTCGGCCACGTTCTCGGCGGTCTCGGGCATGGAATCGACCCCGTACTGCGCCTTCATCAGCTTGTTGACGAAGCGCCAGCCGATGGTGGTGTCGTACACCGCGTTGGCGCGGCTGAA
>DATDES010000064.1:0-15030 GCA_036522975.1 Burkholderiaceae bacterium
CTACCGCCGCGGGAACTTCAACGGCAGCGGCGACCAATTGCTGCTCGACGCGCTGATGCAGGTTCAGGACGCACCGATCGCCTTCAGCCCGGGCTTTCGCTGGGGCACGACCCTGTTGCCGGGCCAGGCCCTTACGCGCGAGTGGCTGATGGACCAGACCGCAACCACCTACTCCTACGCGACCGTGACCGAGATGAGCGGGGAGCAGATCAAGACCGTCCTCGAAGACGTGGCCGACAACCTGTTCAACCCCGACCCCTACTACCAGCAGGGCGGCGACATGGTGCGCGTGGGTGGCCTGGCCTACGCCATCGAGCCGAACGCCGCGATCGGTTCGCGGATTCACGACATGCGCCTGGGCGGTCAGCCGATCGACGCCGGCAAGAACTACAAGGTCGCGGGCTGGGCGCCGGTGGCCGAAGCCGCGCGCACGGCGGGCGGCAAGCCGGTGTGGGAGCTGGTCGAGGCCTGGCTGAAGAGCCAGCCGCGCGTCGCACCGCGGCGGCCGAACGGTCCGCGACTCATCGGCGTGCAGGACAATCCGGGTCAGGCCTGACGCATCACGCGCGGGTTGAACTTCACGAGGAGAGACGACGTTGTTTCAAGCACTCAAGCAAGGCCTGCTGGTCGCCATCGCAGCACTCGCATTCGCGCTGCCCGCGTCGGCCCAGGACAAGGTGGTCTATCACATCAGCGATGCGGCCACGCAGGCGCTCGGGGGTCTGCGCAACGTGGAGAACCATCTGGACACCGACCCGAGCGCGAAGATCACGGTGGTGTCGCATGCGACCGGCGTCGACTTCATGATGCAGGACGCCAAGGACCGCAACGCCAATCCGTACGAGATCGCGATCCAGGACTTGGTGCGCCGCGGCGTGGTCTTCGAGGTCTGCGAGATCACGCTCGTCAACCGCAACCTGAAGCGCGAGCAGTTCATTCCCGAGGCGAAGTTCACCCCCTCGGGCGTCGTGCGTCTGGCCAAGCTGCAGACACAGGGCTGGGCCTACATCAAGCCTTGAGCCGCGCGATCCCGCGTCGGCGCGCTAGAGGCTCGACCCCAATCCCTGTCTGGGAAAGCCCGCTGTCCCGCGTGCCCAGGCGGGGCTAGGCTGCGGCTGGTATCGACCCGCATCCGAACGGAGACAAGACCATGGCCCCAGTCGCCCCCGAATCTCTCGCCCTTCAGCGCCTCTACCACTGGGAGCAGACCACCCCCGAGCGACTCGTCTTCACCCAGCCCTACGACGGCGCAGCCCAGGGCGCCGGCCAGGTGCGGACCTGGACCTGGAAGCAAGCCCTGGACGAAACCCGGCGCATGGCCACGCACTTGCAGAGCCTGGGCCTGACGCCGGGCGCCAAGGTCGCGCTGATCTCGAAGAACTGCGCCCACTGGATGATGATCGACTGGGCGATCTGGATGGCGGGCTATGTCTCGGTGCCGCTGTACCCGACGCTGGCGGCCGACACGATCCGCCAGATCCTCGCGCACAGCGACGCGCAGCTGCTGTTCGTCGGCAAGCTCGACGGCTGGGAGGGCATGAAGTCCGGCGTGCCCGCAGGCATGCCCTGCATCAGCACCTCGCTGTCGCCGCAGGATGCGCAGACCCGCTTCCCCAAGTGGGAAGACATTGTCGCCAAGACGGCGCCGCTGGCGGGCAACCCGGTGCGCGGCGCCGACGAGCTGTGCACGATCATGTACACCTCGGGGACCACCGGCGTCCCCAAGGGCGTGATGCACAGCTTCGGCACCCTGGCCTGGAACATCGTCGCCGGGATGAAGCGCGTGCCGCTGGACCACACCGCGCGCATGATGTCCTACCTGCCGCTGTCGCACATCGCCGAGCGCATCCTGGTCGAGCATGGGCTGATGGCGACGGGCATGCAGGTCTGGTTCGCCGAATCGCTCGACACCTTCATGACCGACATGCAGCGCGCCAAGCCGACGGTGTTCTTCTCGGTGCCGAGGCTTTGGGTCAAGTTCCAGCATGGCATCAACCACAAGATGCCACCGGCCAAGCTCGACAAGCTGCTCAAGCTGCCGATCATCGGAGGCCTCGTAAGGCGCAAGATCCTGAAGGCGCTTGGCCTGGACGAATGCACCTTCGCCGCCGGCGGTGCGGCGCCGATGCCGCCCGACCTCATGCGCTGGTACAACAAGCTGGGCCTCGACCTGATCGAAGCCTATGGCATGACCGAGAACGGCGCTGTCTCCCATGGCACGCTGCCGGGCAAGCAGCGTCCAGGCACGGTCGGCCTGCCTTATGACGGCGTGCAAAGCCGGATCGACCCGGCCAATGGCGAGATCCAGATGAAGAGTGGCGGCCTGATGCTCGGCTACTACAAGGAGCCGGGGCTGACCAAGGAGACCTACACCGACGACGGCTGGCTCAAGACCGGCGACAAGGGGACCCTCGATGCCGAGGGCAACCTGAAGATCACCGGCCGCGTGAAGGACCTGTTCAAGACGAGCAAGGGCAAGTACGTCGCCCCGGCGCCGATCGAGGACCGGCTGGTGATGCACGACGCAGTCGAAGCCTGCGCGGTGACCGGCGCCAATCTCGGTCAGCCGCTGGGCATCGTGATGCTCAACGTCGACGGTATCGAGCAGGCGGCTCAGCCCGAGCGCCGCCAGGAACTCGAAGCCTCGATGACCGAACACCTCAAGGCCGTCAACGACAAGCTCGACCCGCATGAGCAACTCGACTGCCTGGTCCTGGTGACGACGCCGTGGACGGTCGAGAACGGCTTCATCACGCCGACCTTCAAGATCAAGCGCAACCGCGTCGAGGAGGTCTACGCGGCGAAGTACGAGCGCTGGGTCGGCGCGCGCCAGAAGATTGTCTGGGAAGGGACCTGACGGCGCGCTTCACAGACGCGGCGGCGCCGACGGCGCGCCTTCAGGCGCCTTCAGTCCAGCGTGACTTCGCCATGCACGGCGCCCGCGCGGTCGGCGCGGGCGCTCAGGCCGACGCGCGTGCCCTTGGGCGCGCGCACGACCCATTCCGCCACGGCGCGGTCGGCGGTGACGTCGCGGTTGGGCAGGAAGGCGAGCTGGCTGTGCTTCGGCGCGTGGCCTTCGAGCTGCGGGCCTTCGTGGCGATGCCTGCCGTTGACCAGCGAGACCTCGGGGCTCTCCGGCAGGAGGATCTCGAACATCACGCCGCGCACGGTCTTGCGCTCCAGTGCGCGCTGGGTCACGTAGGCCGGCAGCCAGCCGCTGTTGGCGACGGCGAAGCGGATGCGCCAGGTGTCGGGGCCGAGGGCGCGGACTTCGGTGCGCAGCATCTCGAGCTTGGGCAGGGACAGCGCGATCTGCGTCAACCAGGCCGGAAAGCGCGCCGCCTCGCGTTCGCGCAGCGCAGGCGGCGGGTTGCGCCAGTAATTCATCTTGTCCCAGCCGCCGATCTCGACCGCGCCGAGCTGCGGATGCATGAAGGGCTGCCAGGCTACGTAGGCCTGGCCACCGCATTGCTCGTCGCTCCATTTCAAAAGTTTCAGGTCGTCCTCGACCGGGTGGTCGCGGTACCAATGGATCCAGTCGTAGTCGGTGATCCCGGCTTCCTTGTTCGGCGCCCATAGCTCGACGGTCCAGAACAGCGCGCCCAAGTGCTCATAGACCCAGTCCTGGGTGCCGGTGATGATCTCCTTGGGGTGGTACTTGAAGTCGTGGAAGATGCTGATGGCCGGATAGCCGGTCAGCTTCTGGCCGATCTCCGAGAAGCGCTTGTAGGTCCACAGGTCCTCCGGGACCATGTCGTCGTCGCTCTGGGTGCCCATCGGGCGTAGGATCACGCCGCTGTGGGTGTGGAAGCTGACCGCGGCGCCGATGTTCCGGTGCGCGGTGATGAAGGCCACCATCGCCCGCACCTCGGGCTCGCTGGTCGGGTACGGGCCCGCCCCGACCTGCTCGAATTCCTGCCGCCAATGGGTCGGGAAATTGCGGTTCAGGTCCAGGCCTTCGCGGTCTTTGTTGACCTTGACCGTGAGGCCGTCCCAATGCGCGAGCGTGCCTTCAGGCACCAGGCGGTAGTAGTCGCCGCCGAACTCGCCGGGCTCGCGGGCCACCATCAAGCGTGGCTCGGCCGGATGCTTCTTATACGCGCCGTGCGGGTCGCGGATGCGCATCGTCAGCATGCGCCCGTCGCCGTCGACATCTTCCATCGTCAGGCCCTCGACTGGTTCTTCGTCGAAGGGGTAGCGGCGTGTCGACGAGCGAATGTGGCGCGGACGATCGGCCAGTGCCAGCTCGGCCCCGTCGGGATTCAGGCGCGGGCACAGGTAGACGCAGCGCGTGTCGAGCAGTTGGGTGATGTCCAGATCGATGCCGTGGCCGCTGACCAGCCGGTGCAGGTAGTACAGGCAGGCCGTGCTGGCGGTCAGCTCGGCGGCGTGGATGTTGCCGTCGACCCAGAACGCCGGTTTGTCGGTATCGATACCGGTGGCGGAGTTGGTGATCGCGACGACCCAGATGTCGCGCCCTTCATGGCTCTTGCCGAGCGAGCGCACGCTGATCAGCTGCGGAACTGCGTCCGCGTAGTCGAACAGAAGACGGGTGAGCTCGATGTGGCGGTAGAAGATATCGAAGCGGGGGACGGGCAGGTCGCGCATGGGGCGGGCGGTCGGGCGAGGGTGAGCGATTGTGCCCACCCCACTCACCGCGACCATCCGGGCTTGCGTGGACCCGCCCGCGCTCGTCATCCGTCAGGTCAGGGGAACAAGAAGTCCGTGATGACAGGTGCCGCAAGGACGATGTCGACGGCCGGCTTCACCACCACCAGGCCGGCGACAGTCGCGCGCGGTTCGAGCTTGTATTTGCCGGCATCCGCAGCGTTGGCCACGAAGGGGAAGGTCGTGGCACCTGCGACGTAGGCCAGTTTGCCCGGCGCGCCGGCGGGAAGCATCAGGCTGTAGACGCCGGTGTCATCGTCGGCCATCGCCGCGCCAGCCTCGATCGTCGGGCCGCCGGTGAGGGGCTGCAAGGCGCGCACGGCACCCCCCGTGTCGACGAGGCTGCCATTGACCTTGATCGTTCCCGAAGCGGCATAGCTGGCCGCTGACGGCGGCGTGTTGATCCGCGCGGCATCGCTGCCGATGACGGTCGTGACGTCGCTGCTGACCGGCACGCCGGTCATCACCGCGTTGACACGTCCGGCAGCGGTGATCACCAGGTCATAGTTGCCGGCGGGGACCGGGTAGAGCGTGAAGCGGCCCGTCGCATCGGGCGGCGTCGCCCGCAGCGGCACGCCGGCGCTCTGGGCCGAAACGCTGGTGCTGGTCACGGCCAGGGTTGGGTCGACGAAGCCGACGATGCGCTGGCCAGCGGCCGACAGGATCGGGATCACGGCCAATACCGGCTTGAGAATGTACTTGCCCGAGTTGCCGGCCTTGACGAAGGATTTACAGGCGTCGAAGTCGATCGCGAAGTCGGCCACCTGGCCGGCGGGCACGGTCAGGTTGACGTTGGCCTTGAGCCCGCTTTGTTGGCCGCTCGGCGTGGTCAAGGCGGTTTCGGCACCACCGGTCGGCTTGATCGCATTGGCCAGCGGATTGGTGGCCGTATTGGGCGCCAGGACCAGGCGCATCTGGGTATAGGTTGCTGCCGGCAACTCGGTCTGTCCGAGCGGCAGCAGGGCGCCATTGGTCAGGGTCAGCAAGTCGATGCGTTGCGGCGCGTTCAGGACCACCTCGGACCAGCCGGCATCATTTTCGCCCGCCGAGCCGCTCTGATGCACGCGCACCTTTTCGATGGTGACGAACACGGTGTCGTAGCCACAGGCCGGCGCGTCGGTGAGCGACAGGCGCATGGTGCCGGTGCCGGTACCGGTGCTGTCGTTGTTGCTGTCGCTGCCACCGCCGCATGCGGCGAGCAGGGCCGCCGCGGACAGCACGGCAACGATCGGGGTTCGGGATTGAACAGCTTTTTTCATTGCGGAACCTCGGGGAACAGTTTCGGGTGGCTGATTTTTGCCGTGCTCAGAGCACGACTGCTGTTCCAGGGCGTCAGAACTTGTCTCCACAAGTCGTAGGACAAGAGCCAGAACGCACCGCGAGGGGTGAACGCTCACATGCTCAATCTTCTAGGCCGCTGCGAGGGGTGCCCCGTCGACGAAGACGAGCAATGCGCCGGTCCCCATGGCCACCCAGTCCTCCCCCTTGGTCAGGGGTTGGGTGGCGACCACAGCGATCCGGTCACCGGCCTGGGCCAGGGTCGAGAAGTCCACGCTCAGGTCTTCGTCGGCCAGGGTTGCGGCGCAGAAAGGGTGTTGGCGAACCAGCCAGTGCAGCCGCGTCGAGGCGTGCGCCCAGAGGGCTTGGCCGTTCGACAGCAACAGGTTGAACGCGCCATGGGCGGCCAGCACTGGCACCAGTTCGCGCAGGGTGTGGGTCAGCTCCTCGACACTCGGCACACTGGCGTGGGCCTTGGCGAGTTCCTGCATCAGCCAGCAGAAGGCGCGCTCGCTGTCGGTGTCGCCGACCGGGCGGAAGGCCGCGTGCAGGCGGGGCTGGAAGTTCTTCAGGTCGCCGTTGTGGGCGAAGACCCAGTAGCGGCCCCAGAGTTCACGCACGAAAGGGTGGGTGTTCTCGAGCGCGACCCGCCCCTGGGTGGCCTTGCGGATATGCGCGATGACGTTGTCGCTCTTGATCGGATAGCGCTTGACCAGCTCGGCCACCGGCGAAACACGCGCGCTGTGGTGATCGACGAAATAGCGCAGGCCGCGGTCTTCGAAGAAGGCGATGCCGAAGCCGTCCTTGTGTTCGTCGGCGCGCGTGGCCAGGCCGGCGAAGCTGAAGCACACGTCGGTCGGCGTGTTGGCGTTCATGCCCAGGAGCTGGCACATCGCCGCGACCTGCTAGGGGATCGGCACGAAGAGCCGAACGAAGCCGCGCAGGGTCAGAAGATTGCCCGGGTTGCCCTTTTCCTCGAGTACCGCGCTCATGCGGCGCAGGATGCGCTGGCTCTTGCGTGCGCGCCAGATCACCAGGTCAGCCAGCCAGGGATGCGTGTTGACCGCGTTGGCACGCTCGTAGAGGTCGAAGCGCGGCTTCAGCGCAAGCAGCGAGGCCTCGTAGCGAGCGCGCAGCTGGGCGTCCGTGAGGAGGGTGTCGCGCCCTTCGGCAATCGTCTCCGCCGCCAGGATGCCGGTCTCCATGGCCTTGCCGATGCCTTCACCGGTGAAGGCGTAGGTGGCGCCCGCGGCCTCGCCGGTGACCAGCAGGCCAGGGCGCGAATAACGAGCCCCGGACAGCGAACAACGCAATGGGGCACCCTTCAAGGGACCGAGTTTCTCGCCGCTCTTGACGAGGTCGGCGGCGGGCGGATAGATCTCGCAGAAGCGATCGAACATCTGGCGCAGGTTGGCGTCCTCGGCCATCGATTCGCGCCCGTCGCGGCCGGCTTGGTGGCTGTGCCCCAGGCCCACGCCGATGTTGAAGACGCCGTTCGGGCACGGGAAAATCCAGCCGTAGCCCTTGGAGAGCTGCTTGTGCCAAAGCACTTCGAGCGCCGTGATGCGCCCGACCATCGCCGGGTTGCGCACATAGCCGCGCAGGGCCACGCCGCTGGGCGTGCGACGCTCGCACATGTCGGCCGCGATCAGCGCCTGTGGCACGGCGCCCGTCGCGAGCACGACCCACTGCGCGCGCACCTCGTGGATCTGGTCGCCGCACTTCAGCCGCGCCCCGTAGACGCGTTGGCCGTCGGACAGCGGCGCCTCGAAGCGCGCGGGGGCGAGCCAGCGCGCGCCCGCGGCGAGGGCGGCGCGGCGCAGGATGTCGTCGAGCTCGGCACGCGGCAGCACCGCCACGCGACCCGGCACGTCGACGCGACCACCGCGCGGCGCGATGCAGGCCAGATGCGTCGCGCGCCGCGCCGCCTGCATCACCTGCTGAGACACGCCAAGGCGGCCGAAGGCCGTGATCGCATCGGGGATCAGGCCGTCGCCACAGACCTTGTCGCGCGGGAACTCGTGCTGGTCCACCAGCAGCACCTGGAAGCCGGCGCGGGCCAACTGCTGCGCGCAGGCGCTGCCGGCCGGGCCTGCGCCGACGACGAGCACGTCGCAGGATTGGGGTGGGGGTGAAGGCGTCACGCTAGCGGCCGATTCTAGGCACGCCCGCGTGCGCGGCCCGAGCCTAGGTTGCCGCGGCGCTCGCCTTCACCTTCAGTCGCCACGCGTGCAACAGTGGTTCGGTGTAGCCACTCGGCTGCTCCAGCCCCTTGAACACCAGGTCGCAAGCCGCCTTGTAGGCCTCGGAAGTGGCGAAGTGGCCGGCCATCGGCTTGTACTGCGGGTCGCCGGCGTTCTGCCCGTCCACCACGGCGGCCATGCGCTCGAAGGTCTTCACGACCTGGTCCTTGGTCACGATGCGGTGCAACAGCCAGTTGGCAATGTGCTGGCTGGAAATGCGCAGCGTGGCGCGGTCTTCCATCAGACCCACGTTGTGGATGTCGGGCACCTTGGAGCAGCCCACGCCCTGGTCGATCCAGCGCACGACGTAGCCCAGGATGCCTTGCGCGTTGTTGTCCAGTTCGGCCTGGATTTCGGCCGCGGTCCAGAACGGCACCAGCGCGACCGGGATCTGCAGGATCGCGTCCAGCAGGTTCTCTTCCATCGCGAGCGACTTCTTCTCATTGACGAAGATTTCCATATCCTTCTGCAGCGAAGCCACGTCGACCTGGTGATAGTGCAATGCGTGCAGCGTCGCGGCGGTGGGCGATGGCACCCAAGCGGTGTTGGCGCCCGCTGCCGGATGCGCCACCTTCTGCTTCATCATCTCCAGCATCAGGTCGGGCATGGCCCACATGCCCTTGCCGATTTGCGCGCGGCCACGCAGCCCGCAGGCCAGGCCGATCTGCACGTTGCTCATCTCGTACGCGCGCAGCCAGTTGGTGTTCTTCATCAAGGGCTTGCGCATCATCGCACCCGAATGCATGGCGGTGTGGATCTCGTCGCCGGTGCGGTCCAGGAAGCCGGTGTTGATGAAGGCCACGCGCGCTGCAGTCTCCGCGATGCAGGCCTTGAGGTTGACGCTGGTGCGGCGCTCCTCGTCCATGATCCCGAGCTTGACGGTGTTCTCCGGCAAACCCAGCAGCGCCTCGACCCGGCTGAACAACAGTGATGCGAAAGCCGCTTCGGCCGGCCCGTGCATCTTCGGCTTGACGATGTAGACCGAGCCCTTGCGCGAGTTCTTGATGCCGGGCTTGTCGCGCCGTTGCAGGTCATGGATGGCGATGGCCGTGGTGACGACCGCGTCCAGGATGCCTTCGGGAATTTCCTTGCCGCCGTCATACAGGATGGCGGGGTTGGTCATCAGATGGCCGACATTGCGCACGAACATCAGCGAGCGGCCGTGCAAGCTCACCTTGCCGCCGGTGGGGCTCTTGTATTCGCGATCGGGGTTCAGGCCGCGGGTGAACGTCTTGCCGCCCTTTTGCACTTCCTCGGTGAGCGTGCCTTGCAGGATGCCCAGCCAGTTGGCATAGGCCAGCACCTTGTCCTGCGCATCCACCACAGCCACGGAATCTTCGAGGTCCATGATGGTGGAGAGTGCCGCTTCCAGCACCACGTCGCTGATGCCGGCAGCGTCACCCTTGCCGATCGCCGTGCCGCGGTCGATGCGGATGTCCAGGTGAATGCCGTTGTGGCGCAACAGCACCGACGAAGGCGCTGCCGCCTCGCCCTGGTAGCCGGTGAATTGCGATGCATCTTTCAGGCCTGTGGTGGCGCCGCCCTTGAGCGTCAGCACCAGCTTGCCCTCGACGACCCGGTACAGCGTCGCATCCTTGTGTGAGCCTGTGGCCAGCGGTGCGGCCTGGTCCAGCACGTTGCGCGCATAGGTGATCACTTTCGCGCCGCGCGCCGGGTTGTAGCCCTTGCCTTTTTCGATGCCTTCAGTTTCGGGGATGACGTCGGTGCCGTAGAGCGCGTCGTACAGCGAGCCCCAACGCGCGTTGGCTGCGTTCAGCGCGTAGCGGGCATTGAGCACCGGCACCACCAGTTGGGGCCCGGCTTGCAGCGCCAGCTCGTCATCGACGTTGGTGGCGGTGGCCGTCACATTGGCCGGTGCAGATACAAGGTAGCCGATCTGTTTCAGGAAGGCGCGATAGCCCTTCATGTCGCGGATCGGGCCGGGGTTGGCCTTGTGCCAGGCGTCGAGTTCGGACTGCAGGCGGTCGCGCTCGGCGAGCAGCGCCAAGTTCTTTGGCGCGAGCTCGCTAACGATGGCGTCGAAGCCCTTCCAGAACGCAGCCGCTTCCACACCAGTGCCGGGCAGCACCTTCTGTTCGATGAACTGGTGCAATTCGGTGGCCACTTGCAGGCCGTGGACGGTGGTGCGGGCGGTCATGGGGTTCTCCTCAGAAGGCACAGTAGCGTTGAATTCAGAAAAAGGCGAGGACGTCGCGCAGGCTGGTGCCTGTGCGCGTGGGCTGCGTGCCCAGTTCCTCGAAAGGCAACTGGTAGCGGTTGACCCAGAGCGTGCGAAACCCGTACCAGGTCGCGGCCAGGGCGTCCCAGCCGTTGCAGCTGACGAAGGCGATCCGCTTCGGCTCGAGCCCGGTGGCCTTGATACCCAGGGCGTAGGCATCCGGGTGTGTCTTGTACTTGCGCACGCTGTCCACGCTGAGCACATGATCAAGCAGGCCTTCCAGGCCGGCGCTGCGCACGGCGACGCCGAGCATGCCCGGATCACCATTGCTCAGGATGCCGGTGACGATACCCTTTGCCTTGAGCGCGGCCAGCACTTCCTTGTTCTCAGGGAAGGCCGAGAGGTGCCGGTACTGGTTCATCAATTGCTCTTCGCGCTCGGGCGTGAGGTCCAACCGCAGCCGTTTGCAGGCGTAGCGCAGCCCGGCGCGCGTCAGTTCCCTGAAGGGCTTGTAGTGGTCACCGCCATTGCTGGTGGTGACCAGCCGCGTGTATTCAATCTGCTTGTCGCGCCAGAGCAAGGCGAGGCGCTCGCCCTGGCCCGGGAACAATTGCTCGGCCAGCAGCCCCACGCTGTAGACGTCGAACAGAGTGCCGTAAGCGTCGAACAGAACGGCGCGGGGCGGATCGGCTGTGCTTTGCATGAGCACAATCTATTCGGTATGCCCGGCGGCATTAAGTACGCAAAACGGCAGGGATTGATGACTTCGATGCAAAATCTGCGGCCATGGACAAGCTGAAGCAGATCGAGTCTTTCGCTTCGGTTGCGACCAAGGGCAGCCTGACCGCCGCGGCGAAGGCCGAGGGCGTGGCGCCGGCGGTGATCGGCCGGCGCATCGACGCGCTCGAGGAGCGCCTGGGAGTCAAACTGCTGGTGCGCACCACCCGGCGCATTACGCTGACCCATGAGGGCAGCGCCTTCCTCGACGACTGCCAACGCCTGTTGGCGGATCTGTCCAACGCCGAATCCAGTGTCAGCGCGGGCGGCGTGAAAGCCAGTGGTTACTTGCGAATCACGGCGCCGGCGGGTTTCGGGCGCCGGCACGTGGCGCCGATGGTCCCGAAGTACCTGGCCGACCACCCCGATGTGCGGATTTCGCTGAACCTGTCCGACCGGGTGGTCGACATCGTCAACGAGGGCTTCGACTGCGCGATTCGCGTCGGCGACTTGCCCGATTCGAGCCTGGTCAGCGTGCGCCTGGCTGACAACCGCCGTCTCTGTGTGGCCGCACCCTCATACCTTAAGCGCGCCGGGACCCCCAAGTTGCCGGCCGACCTGCAGCGCCATGAATGTCTGACGCTCAGCTCCGACGCCAGCCAGACCCGTGGCTGGGCTTTCATGGTCGACGGTGCGGTGAGCCACCTGCGCCCGAGCGGGCGGCTCGATTGCAGTGACGGCCAGGTATTGCACGACTGGTGCGTTCGGGGCCTGGGCATCGCCTGGCGCAGCACCTGGGAGGTCGACGACGAGATCGCCGCCGGCCGGCTGGAGAGTCTGCTCGACGAGTTCGCTGCGCCGCCGAACGGCATCTATGCGCTGTTCCCGCAGCGCAAGCACTTGCCGCTCAGAGTGCGCCTGTGGATCGACTTCCTCAAGCACAGCTGGGGCGATCCAGCGTACTGGCGCGCGGCGGCGTGAAAACGATGAAGGGCGTCGGGGGCGCCCCTTCATCTGCGTAAAGGCGCCAGGCGGGCTATTTCTTGGCGCCAGCGTCCGCCATGCATTTCTTGATATGGCTGTCCTTGGCAGCACCGGCCAGCTTCTTGTCCGCAGCCGACTTCTCGCAGGCCGCGCTGCCTGTGACGGCCGTGCCGCCAGCCGCATCCGCCTTGCACTTCTTGACGAAACTGTCCTTTGCCGCGCCGGCGAGCTTCTTGTCGGCGGCCATCTTGTCGCAGTCGCCCATCGGCGCTGCAGCTGCGTGGCTCGCGGCAAACGACGGCGCACACAGGGCCGCCATCGCCAGGGCGACGGCGGAAATGATCAATCTCATGGGTTCTCCCCCTCAAGGACCTCGGGCACGATTGCCGCGCTGGATTGAAGCACTGCTTTGCCACTCCGGCAATGACCACGACAGGCCAACTGGGAGCTCAGAGAATGCGCCGCGGGTGATCTAGCGTCTCGTGTGCGGCATGCAGCCGGCGCACGAGAACCTTGATGAAGGCGTCGTCGAAGCGGTGGCGCGTGCCGGGCGAGACCTGGCCGAGGGTTTCGGGCGTGAACGAGACCGTCGTGCACGGCGACGCGACGATGACATCGGCGCGATGCACGCGCAAGTCTTCGCTCGGGGCCAGGTAGGCCATTTCGCCGACCGAGGTGCCGCGGCCCAGCTGAGCCACCTTGCGCCCGTCGCGGAAGACGTCGACTTCGCCTTGCGCCAGGATGTGGAAGCTGGCGCCGGTCTGGCCCTTTTTGTACAGCGCGTGGCCGAAAGCGAAACGTTCCCACTTCGCGCGGTGCACCACTTCCCACAACTCGACGTCGCCGAAATTGGCAAAGAACTCCAACGCACGCAGCAGGTTGAAGCGTTCCGAGTCGAGCACCCCTTGAATTCGCCCGCGCGGCACCTCGCGCCGCGCCACCAGCCCCGAAAGGCCCTGCGCGAACTCGTCCCAGCTCGCCGGTCGGTCGGCAGGCTGTTTGGACAGGGCCTTGCGGATCAGGGTGTCCAGACTCGCCGGCACGCCGTTGCGCAACTCGGTCAGTGGGGGCGGCGCTTCGTTGAATACCTGGTGCATCAGGGCCGGCTGGGTCGGGCCCTCGAAGGGGGGCCGGCCGGCCACCAGGTGGTACAGCACGGCCGCCAGCGAGTAGATGTCGGCACCGCAGCCGAGGCCACTGCCGTCGAGTTGTTCGGGCGACATGTAGGCCAGCGAGCCGACGCGGTGGATCTGCGTGCGGGCGGCGTCGAGTTGCAGCACGCTGCCGAAGTCGGTGATCTTCACGTCCACCACCTGGTCCCCGTCCATCAGCGCCAGCAGGTTGGCCGGCTTGACGTCGCGATGGATCAGCCCCAGCCGGTAGACGTAGCCCAGGGCCATCGCACACTTGAAGCCGATCTCGACGATCTGTTCGAGCGACAACAGGGCATCCGGGCGGCAGAAGCTGCGCAGGGTGGTGCCAGGCACGTACTCCATCACCAGATGCGGCTGCAAGGGGTCGGCCACGGCGTCAAAGATCTGGACCACGTTCGGATGCGACAGGCGACCGACCAGGGCCGCCTCGGCGGCAAAGAAGCGTTCGTAGTAGTGGGCGCCGCCGCTGCCGCCGGTATGGGCCACCGAGGGCGCGCGCACGCATTTGATGGCGACGTCCCGGCTGTGGAACTCGTCTCGCGCGTGGAACACCTCGCTGGTCGCACCTTCACCCAGGTGCCCAAGCACGCGGTAGGGGCCGATGTGGCTCGGCAGCTTGTGCGGCCGCGAGGCGACGCTGCGCATGACGTGGGCGGGCGGGTGGTCGGAGGAGGGGTCTGGACATTGTTCAACGAGGGCAGGCGCGCCAAACGTGAACTTCTCCACATTCGCCCCGCGTTGATGGGACGAACAAGCGGCCCGCCGCGGGCCATTCTTCGCCGCGGCGACCAGGCCGAGTAACCGAAGGCGACAGCCGCCCGCGCCGGCCGTGCAAAGCATGGCTGCCTGCGGACGGTCCGTAGAATCACGCCATGATTCAAGCCCAGCAAGAGCTGCTCGATGCCCTGCGCCAGGCCGCAGCCGAGACGCAACCGGGCCACGGCCTCCCTCTGGCGTTCGAATCGCCCAAGCAGGCCGCGCATGGCGACCTGGCCATTACCGCCGCGATGCAGATGGCGCGCGCCAGCAAAGGCAATCCACGCGCGCTGGCCGAGCGCCTGGTGGCGGCCTTGCAGCGCCAACCCGCGGTCCAGCGCTGGGTCGCGGCGCTCGAGATCGCCGGGCCCGGTTTCATCAACCTGCGCCTCTCCGCGGCGGCCAAGCAGGCGGTGATCACCGAGGTGCTGCAGGAGGGGCCGCACTTCGGCGTGCAGCCCGCCAATGGCCAGCGCGTGCTGGTCGAGTTCGTGTCGGCCAACCCGACCGGCCCGCTGCACCTGGGCCATGCCCGCCAGGCCGCCCTGGGCGACGCGGTCTGCGGCCTGTTCGCGACCCAGGGCTGGAGTGTCACGCGCGAGTTCTATTACAACGACGCCGGGGTCCAGATCGCGACCCTGGCGGCATCGATCAAGGCTCGTTTGGAGGGTCTGAAGCCCGGCGACGCGGCCTGGCCCGAAGCGGCTTACAACGGTGACTACATCGCCGACATCGCCGCCGATTTCGCGGCCGGCAAGACCGTCAAGGCCGACGACCGGGAGTTCACGGCTTCAGGCGACGCGGACGACCTGGACGGCATCCGCCAGTTCGCCGTGGCCTACCTGCGACACGAGCAGGACCTCGATCTGCGCGCCTTCGGCTTGCGCTTCGACAACTACTTTCTGGAGTCGGGCCTGTACACCAGCGGTCAGGTCGACCAGACCGTCGCGCGCCTGATCGCCTCGGGCAAGACCTACGAACACGATGGCGCGCTGTGGCTGCGCAGCACCGACTACGGTGACGACAAGGACCGCGTGATGCGCAAGTCCGA
>DATDES010000065.1:0-2169 GCA_036522975.1 Burkholderiaceae bacterium
CTCGGCGCATCCGCACCAGCCCGAGTTCGCCCTTGCCCAGGCCCGCTTGACCGCCGCCGCGACCGCCTGACGACCCAGACACCGCAAGCCGCCAGCCCCCGCCAACGCCGCCCGGCACGCGGCGATGGCGCCGCTCGGCCACGCTCAGCCCCAAACCGCCAGCGGTTCCGAAATCGCGCCGAAACTTCCGCAAGCGACCACACGCCAATCACCCAAGCTGCCCTGTGGTGAGAAGTCCGGGTTAACGGCTACACCTATCTCTACCTCGTCGAGAGCTTGCGCGAGGGAGCGCGGACCAGGCAGCGGATCATCAAGAATCTCGGCCGCAAGGACGCGGTGCTGGCGAGTGGCGAGCTCGACCGGCTGGCAGCCTCGGTCGCCCGCTTCGCCGAGCGGGCGCTCGTGCTGGCGCAGGTCGAAAGTGGCAACCCCGACGGGCTCACCTGCCGCCGGATCGGCCCACCGCTCCTGTTCGGCCGCTTGTGGCAGGACGCCGGCATCCAGGCGGTGCTCAAAGAGCTTCTTGGCGGCCGAGCCTTCGAGTTCCAGGTCGAACGCGCGGTGTTCGCCGCCACCCTGCACCGCTTGATGGCCCCCGGCTCTGACCGGGCCTGCGAGAAGTGGATGGCCGACTACGCCATCCCGGACAGCGAAGACCTTGCTCTGCACCACTTCTACCGCGCCATGGCCTGGCTGGGCGAGGAACTGCCCGAGGCTGAGCAGGCCGGTGCCACGCCGTTCGCGCCACGCTGCGTGAAGGACCTGATCGAGGAGCGAATGGTCGCGCAGCGGCGCGATCTGTTCAGCGAGCTCAGCGTCGTCTTCATGGACACGACGACCCTGTCCTTCGTCGGTGCCGGTGGGGCGATGCTCGGCCGGCGTGGCCACTCCAAGGACCATCGTCCCGAGCTGATGCAGATGGTGCTGGGTGTCGTGATCGACGCCGACGGCCGGCCGGTGTGCACCGAGATGTGGCCGGGCAACACGGCCGATGTCTGCGCCCTGCTGCCGATCGTCGATCGGCTCCGGACGCGCTTTGCCATCGGCCGGGTCTGCGTCGTCGCCGATCGCGGCATGATCAGCCAGCCCACGATCGCCGCCCTCGAGGAGCGTGGGCTGGAATACGTGCTTGGCGTGCGCGAGCGCACCGACAGCCTGGTGCGCCGGGTCGTGCTCGAGGACAGGCAGCCCTTCACCCCGCTCTGCGTGCCGCGTGCCAACGGGGCCGAGACCCAGCTCTGGGTCAAGGAGATGGTGGTCGAGGGCCGGCGCTACGTCGTGTGCCGCAACGAGGCCGAGGCCAACAAGGGCGCCGCCGATCGCAAGGCTGTGCTGGACGGCCTCGAGCGGCAGCTGAGGAAGGGCGACAAGGCGTTGATCGGGAACTCCGCCTACCGCCGCTTCCTCAAGAGCACGGCCAAGAAGGCGTTCGAGATCGACCCCGGCAAGGTCGCCGATGAGGCCCGGTTCGATGGCATCTTCGTCCTGCGCACCAACGCCAAGATCAGCCCGTTGCAGGCGGTCTTGCGGTATCGCGACCTGCTCCAGGTCGAGGATCTCTTCCGGACGGCCAAAGCGCTCTTGCGCATCCGGCCGATCTACCACTCCTCGGATGCCGCCATCCGCGGCCACGTGTTCTGCTCGTTCCTGGCGCTGGTGCTGAAAAAGGAGCTCGACGACCGCTGCCATGCCGCCGACTTCCGCCCCGAATGGGCCGACGTGCAGCGTGATCTCGACCGTCTCCAGGAGGTCGAGCTCGCCAAGGACGGCAAGCGCATGATCCTGCGCACGCCGGCCACCGGCACCGCCGGCCGGCTGTTTCAGGCCGCCCATATCGCCTTGCCGACCAACATGCGCGACGCCGACACGGCCGACTGAAGCCATCCCGCCATCACCACATGTGGTGCTAAGGCACCGACTTGCGCCCGCAACCTATTGACTAGGCGTCACTTTTTCAAGAGCGGTGTTCAAGTTGGGTTAGAGCGCAACGCGCGGCCTAACTTTGGGACGGCTGCACGAGTTCCAGCGTCACGTGCCTCGTGTCGAGCGCCTGCTTGCCGGCATGCTCGAAATTGACCGTCACTCGGCTGCCGATCGCCGACTGAACCTGGCCCAGCCCCCAATCGGGACGGGCAGGGTTGCGCACGTGGGCGCCAGGGGTGAGTAGCA